>DASUPA010000387.1:0-9376 GCA_036276335.1 Candidatus Methylomirabilota bacterium
ATGTCCGCGCCCAGGAGCCGACGGTCGCGCAGCACGTTGAACGCGTCGGTCTCGACGAGCCCCTGATCGGCCACGACCGCGCCGGCCAGCACGTTGACGCGCACGAAGCTGGCGCCGACCGCGCAGGCGACGGCCAGCGCGGAGCGCGCGTCGTTCTTCAGCACGTTGACGCCGATCGGCGTGTCGGGCAGGGCGCGACGGATCTCGCGCCCGATCACCGCCATGGCGGCCACCGTCGCCGCGGGCACGCGTCCGGCCGTGAACGGCGCGTCGCCGTAGTTCTCGACGATGAGGGCGTCCATCCCGCCCTCGACGAGCGCCTCCGCGTCGGCGACGGCGGCGGCGATGGCGCGCTCGATGGAGCCCTCCCAGCGGGGACTGCCGGGCAGCGGTGGGAGGTGGACCATGCCGATCAGGCGCATGACAGTCGAGCGAAATTGTAGCATCATTGAGCGCAATCCATGGCGAGGTCCCGCGTGTTCTACGGCTGGTGGGTCACGCTGGCGTTCGCGGCGATGGTGTTCCTGTCCACCGGCGTCCGCTTCATCGTCGGCCCGTTCCTCAAGCCGATGGTCGCCGACCTCGGTCTGGACCGCGCGAGCTTCTCGCTCGTCATCTCGCTGAGCCTGTTCCTCTACGGCGTGCTGCAGCCCTTCGTCGGGCGCGTGGTCGACCGCGTCGGCGCCCGCGCGATCATGGTCGCCGGCACGCTCCTGCTGGGCGCGGCCCTGGCCTCGCTCGGGCTCGTCACCCGCCTCTGGCACCTCTACGTGCTCTACGGCGTGCTCGTCGCCGTCGGCCTGGCCACCACCAGTCACGTCGTGGCCGCCGCGGTCATCTCGCGCTGGTTCACGCGCCGGCGCGGCACCGCGCTGTCGACGCTCGGCGGGGCGTCGATGGCGGGCATGAGCATTTTGGTGCCGGTCGCGATGTGGCTCGTGATCAACGTCGGCTGGCGGCGCACGTACGTGCTCCTGGGGATCGCGGTCGTGGCCGTCATGGTGCCGCTGGCGCTCTGGGTCGTGCGCGAGTCGCCGGAGGCGATGGGCCTGACGCCCGACGGGCTGCCGCGCGACCCGGCGCCTGCCGGCGTCAGCGTGCCCGTCGAGCGCACCGACGTCGTCGACGCGGTGCAGGCGCTCTCCTTCTGGCAGCTGGCCGGAGGGCTGTTCACCTGCGGGTTCTCGATGAGCCTGCTGTCGGCGCACGGCGTGCCCATGCTGACCGACCACGGCTACGAGCCCATGCTGGCGTCCTGGACGCTCGGGATCCTCGGCGGCTCCAGCTTCGCGTTCGCCATGGCCATCGGCGCCGTGTCCGATCGCCTCGGACGCCGGCCCGTGCTCGCCTGGCTGTACTGCTCGCGCGCGCTCGTCTTCGCCGCGCTGTTCCTGATCCGCGATCGGCCCGCCGCGCTGCTCGTGGTGGCGCTGCTGGGCGGCCTCAGCATGGCCGGCAGCCTCGCCATGTCGTCCGCGCTCGCCGCCGACATCTTCGGGCGGTTCTCCGTCGGCGCCGTCTTCGGCTCGATGTTCCTCGTCCACCAGGCCGGCGCGGCCTCGGGCTCGTGGCTCGGCGGCGCCCTGTTCGAGGCGACCGGCGGCTACGGCGCCGCCTTCGGCGTGGCCTGCGCCATCCTGCTGCTGGCGTCGGTCGTCTCGCTCACCATCGACGAGCGCCCGCGCGCGATTCCCGTGCTGACGCCTGTGGCCGGCGGGCGCTAGCGGCTCCCCGGAAGGAGATCGTCATGGCATCGCCCACGAGCGCCCTCGTCGTCATCGACGCCCAGCAGGAGTACTTCGCGCCGATCGGGAAGGTCGTCCTGCCCGAGGGGCCGGCCGCGGTGAAGCAGCTGGCGCGTGCCCTGGCGTGGGCCCGGAGCTCGGGGACGCCGGTGGTGCACGTCGTCCACGAGAGTCGCCGCCCCAACCCGTCGACCTTCGCGCCCGGCAGCCCCGCCCTCGAGATCCACCCAGACGCGCGGCCCCTGGCGGGGGAGCCCGTGATGACGAAGCACCTGCCGGGCTCGTTCACCGGCACCGATCTCGAGCGCTGGCTGCGCGAGCGCGGGGTGGAGCGGCTCATCGTCAGCGGCTTCATGACGCAGATGTGCGTGGACACCACCGCGCGCCAGGCCGCGCATCTCGGCTTCGCGGTCACCGTGCTCGCCGACGCCACCGCCGCCATGGCGGTCAAGGCGCCGGACGGCGCGGTCATCCCCGCCGAGCAGGTCCATCGCACGCACCTCGGGAGCCTGTCGGGGTTCCTGGCCCAGATCGCGCGCGTCGACGATCTCGTCGGCTGAAAGGAGTCGTCCGTGGGCTACCAGACGCTGTTTCACGACCGCAGCGGCGCGGTCGCGACCCTCACGCTCAACCGCCCCCAGGCACGCAACGCCCTCGACCTCGGCATGCGCCGTGAGCTCGTGGCTGCGCTCGAGGAGATCGAGGCCGACGAGGCGGCCCGCGTGCTCGTCCTCACCGGCGCCGGCGGCCACTTCTGCTCCGGCGGCGACGTGAAGTCGATGCGCGAGAGGCGCTCGACCGCGGCCGAGGGGCGGGCGCGCGTCGAGCTGCTGAACGTCATGGTCCAGCGGCTCGTGCACTTCCCGAAGCCGACCATCGCCATGGTCGATGGCTACGCCGTCGGCGCCGGCTCGAACCTCGCCCTCTGCTGCGACCTCATCGTGGCCTCGGACCGCGCGAAGTTCGGCGAGCTCTTCTGGAAGATCGGTCTCGTGCCGGACGGCGGCGGCACGTGGCTGCTGCCGCGCCTGGTGGGCCTGGCGCGGGCCAAGGAGCTGATCTTCACCGCGGACGTCATCGACGCGGCGGAAGCCGAGCGCATCGGCCTCGTGAACCGCGTGGTCCCCGCCGCGGAGCTCGAGGCGACGACGCGCGCGCTGGCCGAGAAGATCGCAGCCGGTCCACCCGCCGTGCTGAGGATGGCCAAGCACATGGTCAATCGCGCGGCCACGTCCGACCTCGCCGCGGCGCTGGACCTGGAGGCGTTCTCGCAGGGCCTGGCCATCGCGTCCGAGGACCACCAGGAGGGGCTGCGGGCGTTCTTCGACAAGCGCCCGCCCGCGTTCACGGGCCGCTGAGCGCGGCGGCCGTCCCGGCGCGCTAGCCCCGAGGCTGCTGGGGCGGCGTGACCGGTGCCGGCGGCACGCCGGGGGGCGAGCCGGGCGCCGGTGTCCCCGCGGGCGGGGCCGGCGGCGCGGCCGGGGCCATCGGGCCCGGGAACGGGCCGGAGGGCACGACGACTCCGGACGCGGCTCCGGGGGCGCCGCCCGGGGTGGGCGGCGCTGTGGTTGGCGGCCGCGGCGCGTTGCGCAGCGCGTCGTCGAGCTGCGGCGTGGCGCGGCGCATCTCGTCGGTGATGCGCTTGGCATCGAGCGGCGTGCCGACGACCCGGGGTGTGATCAGGAGGATCAGCTCCCGCTTCTCGACGGTCCGCTCCTTGAAGCCGAACAGGTAGCCGACGATCGGGATCTTGTTCAGGACTGGTATGCCGCGGTCCGCGGCGCCGCGGCGATCCTGGATGAGCCCGGCCAGCACGAGCGTCTGGTTGTTCAGCAGCACCACGGACGTCTCGGCCTCGCGCTTGTTGATCCGTCGCGAGCCCGTCGGCGGCTCGGGGTCGCCGATGTCGTTGACCTCCTGCTTGACGTCCAGCGCGACCGTGCCGCGCTCGCCGATGCGAGGTGTCACCGTCAGCACCACGCCGGCATCGAGGTACTCGACCGTCTGGTTCAGGCTGCCGGTCGTCTGCACCGTGCTGTCCACCGTCGCCGGGGGCGACAGCGTGCCCGTCTGCTGGCTCGTGATGATCGGAATCGACGTCGACACGTTGACGATCGCCTTCTTGTTCTCCGACGTCATGACGTGCGGGTTCGAGATGACGTTCACGCGGTTGTCGTTCGCCAGGGCGTTGATCATGGCGAAGAACTTGTCGCTCTGGAACGCGAAGGCGGTGAGCCCGGCGCCCGGCAGACCGGCGATCGCCGTGGCCGCGCCGAGCGCGCCGAGCCCGGTCGGCGCGTTGATGCCCGGCGTACCGGTCGTCGACGTCGAGATGGACTGCTGCGCAAGGCGGAAGCTGCCCTCGCGCAGCGCCCAGTCCATGCCGAGCCGGGTGTCGTCGGTGAGCGTGATCTCGGCCACGAGCACCTCGATCAGCACCTGGCGCGGCATCTTGTCGAGCTGCTTGACCGTCGGCTCGATGTCGGTCCACTGCCGCGGTGTGGTGGTCACGATGATCGAGTTCGTGGTCTCGTCGGCGATGAAGCGGAACTGCCCCTCCGCGAGGCCGACGTCCGCCGTGCCCGGGCCGCCGATCGGCCCCCCGGGCGCCGTGGTCGGGGCGGGAGGGGGCGGCGGCGCCGGCTGCCCGGGTGTGCGCGACGTCGCAGGGGGCGTGGGCAGCGAGGTCGGCACCGTCTCCTTCGCGCCGTAGATCGCGTTGAGCGTGGCGGCCAGGTCCTTGGCCTTGGCGTTCTCCGCGAAGTAGATGAAGACGCGGCGCCCGCCGGTGACGTTGACGTCGAGCTGGCTGAGGATTCTCCGGATGGTCTCGATCTCCGAGCGCCGGCCGTGCACGACGATCGAGTTCGACCGGCGCTCGGCGATCACCAGCGGCGGTCGATCGCCCGCGCCGGTGGTGCCCGCGGGGCCGGCCGGCGCGGCGCCCGGCGCTGGGGCGGGGGCCGGCACGCCGGGCGCACCGGCCGCGCGGAGACGGCCACCGGCGAACAATTGGTTGAGGATGTTCGCCACCTCGGTGGCGTCGGCGAAGGCGACGGGGATGATCTGCACCTCGTCGAGCGAGGTCTGAACGTCGACGAGCTTGACGATGTCGAGCACGCGCCGGACGTTGGCGACGGAGTCGGTGATGATCAGCACGTTCGTCTCGCGGTTGGCCACGAGCGTGCCGCGCGACGAGACGAACGGACGGAGGAGCACGCCGAGGTCGTTCACCGGCGCGTGCTTGACCGGCACGATCTGCGTGACGACCTCGTCGCCGGCGCGCGTGTCGACGGCGACGTCGCCGACGATCGTGGGCACCGCGCGCTCGCGCGCGCCCTCGAGGCGGACGATCTTGTACAGGTTCCCGGACTTCACGGCCGTGAACCCGTGCACCTCCAGGATGCCGAGGAGCACGCCGAAGACGTCTTCCTGCGGGATCCGGCCCGACGTCTGCACGGTCACCTTGCCGCGGACGTCGGGGGACAGCACGTAGTTGAACCCGACGATCTCGCTGGCCGCGTGGATGACCGTCTCGATGTCGGCGTTGTCGAAGTTCAGCACGATGAACCGGCCGCTCGCGCCGGGCGGCGTCGGCGGCGCGATCGACGTCCGCGGGGGCGGCGCCGGCGGCTTGGCTGCCGGCGGCGGCGTCGGGGGCGCGGGCGGCGCCGGCTCCGGCGCGCGCGGTCCGACGGAGACCGGCGGCATCGGCGGCGTCTGCTCGGTCTGGACGGTGACGGTCGGGGCCGGGACCGGAATGGGCGGCGCGGTCGTCGCCTGCTCGGGACGCGACGTCGCGCACCCGGCGGCGGCGAGGAGGACGACGGTCAGGATGCAGCGGTTTACATTACTGTCGCGGCGCATCGCTCATGCCCGGAGGCACACGACGTAGCAGATTGGGAGGAAGCGGACGGCGCACGCCCGGCGGCATGATGACCGGCGCCTGCCCGGCCGGTGGAGGCACGCCCTGCATCTGTCCTTGCGGCTGCGCCGGCGCCTGCGGCTGCGCCACCTGGGGTGCCTGGGGCGACGCCGGCGGGGGAATGACGCCCGGCAGCGGCGGCGTCGGCTGGAGTCCGCCCGGCTGGACGGCGCCGAGCTGCGGTCCTCCGGGCTGGCCCGGTCCCTGGGCCGCGCGCGGCTTGTTCGGATCGCGCAGCCGCACGTCCACCGGCCCCTCGGGCCGCTCGATCACCACGCCGTCGGCCTTGATGGTCTGCACCGTGCCGCCCACGATCTTGTCGCCGATGCGATAGCCGACGACGCGCTTCGTCACCGGGTCCTCCAGATAGGCGACCGACCCGTTGTCGCGGACGACGATGCCGTAGAGGCTCGGCCGCACCAGGGGCGAGAGCGCCGCCGTGCCGACGGCCGACGGTCCCTCCGCGCGCGCGGGGCTGAAGAGGTTCCGCGCCGCGACGACCTGGTACGCGCCGGGCGGCGCCGGCGGCGTCTCGAGCACGGGCGCCGCGGGCGCGGCGGCGACGGCCCGCCGCCCGCCGACGGGCAGTGGCGTCGGCGTGACGAGCTGCCGGACGATGTACGCGATCAACACCGCGGACATCGCGGCCAGCACGACGTTGACGGCCACGAGTCGTCTTGGCATCACGCTTTGGTCTTGCTGGGCAGGATGAACCCCGACACGGTCAGGGTCGCCAGCAACTCTCTCGGCTGGCTAACGTTCACTACTCTGACCCGGAGATCCTTGACGGTCAAGAGTTTTTGCGAGCCCTCGACCCGCGCCAGGAGATCCACCAGCTGGCGGATCTCCGCCGACACGGCGATCTCCACCGGAATCTCGAGCAGCTCGCCGCGCTCCTCGGGAGGCAGGATGCGCTCGCTGCGGATCTCCGTCGTGGCCTCGGCGGCCATGTCCTTGACGATCTTTTGCAGCTCGGACGCCGCCACCGCCGGCGCGGCCGCCGTGAGCAGGCGCGCCGCGAGCCCGTCGACGCGCGCGTTCGCGGCTTCCAGCTCCGCGGTGATCTGGTTCCGGCGCGCGAGCAGATCGAGTCGCCGGGTGAGGGCGCGTTCGCGCTCGGGAACCAGGTCGCGGGTGGCGCTGCCGCGGTCGACCAGCGGCGCGATCACGAAGAGCCAGGCGAGGACGACGACGACGACCGCGCCGCCGGCGAGGACGATCGTCCGCTCGCGCTGCGAGAGGTTGCCGATCACCGCCGGCCTCCGGGCAGGCCCTGGCCACGGCCCGGCTGCGGTGTGGACGTCGGCGCGGCGGCGGGCGGCGCCAGCGTCGCGACGCCGGGCGTCGTCGTCGCGCCGCCGGTCTCCCACGCGGCGCGGATTCGGAACTGCTCCTTGTTGTCGCGGCTGCGGGTGACGGGCGAGGAGAACTCGACGCGCTCGAGGCGCGAAGAGTTCTCCAGCAGCGGGATCAGCGTGCTGGCGGCGGCCGCCGCGCCGGTCAGCTCCACGCCCTTGGGGTCGAGCGAGACCGTCGTGAGCCACGCGTCGTTGGGCAGCAGCTCCGTCAGGTCACGCAGCACCGGCAACGGTCGGATGGCGGCGGACTCCACCGCGTCGGCGGTGGCGATGAGCTTCCGCTTGCGCTCCAGCTCGCGGAGCACGCGGTCGGCATCCTTGACGCTGGGATCGAGACGCGCGATCTCGGCGTTCAGCCGGCTCAGGTGACGCTGCTCGCGCCAGCTCGGCGCCAGCAGGGCGAGGATCGCCAGCAGCACCGTCGCCGCGGCCATGCCCAGCGTCATCGCCTGCGGGCGTGTGAGCCGCCGCGGCCGCAGGGCGGGCGGCAGCAGCTCGAGCGGCCGCGCGCCGCGCGCCGACACGACCGCGACCGCGAGCTGGAGGGCGCCGCGCTGGTCGGGCGTCAGCCCCTCCATCCGCTCCCGCGCGGTCGGGGTCCACGGCGGCTCGATGACCGGAACGCCGAGCGCGCTCAGCGGGCCCGTCATCGGTCCCCCCGGCGCCTCGCCGTCGCCGGAAATCCACACGGCGTCGCACTCGCGCCAGCGGACCGCGGTGAACGACCGCTGGATCTCCTCGGCGATCGACGCGTCGTCCGTCGCCGACAGGCTGCGGCTGAGGAGCAGGGCGTCGCCCTGGAGCATGAGGAGATCGGTCGTGTCGCCCACCCGGTGCACCCACGCTACGCGCCGGCCGCGGCGCATGCGCGCCAGCGTCGGCAGGTTGTGCGCGGCGACCGTCAGTGACAGCGGTCGCAGCCGTGCATCGTCCGCGAGCCGCAGGGCGGCGTCGACGACCCGTCGATCGGCCGCGGCGATCAGCACGCGCTGCCCCGACGGCGTGGCCCCGGCCGGGCGCTCGGCGGCCGGTTCGGGCGGCAGCGCGACGAAGTCGAACGGCGCGTCCTCGGCGGGGAAGGGCAGGTGCCGCTCGAGCTCGAAGCCGACCATCTCCCGCGTGTCGCCGGCCACCGGCGGCAGCTCGATCTGCTTGACGGAGACGGCGCTCCGGGCGAGGGCCAGGGCCGCCGCGCGCGCCGGGAGGCGGCGGGCGTCGAGCTCGGCGCGAAGGGCCTCGGCGGGGCTCTCGGCGTCGACGGTGAACGCTTCGACTCGCGAGCCGCTGACGACTGCGACGGCGAGACGGTCTCCGAGGAGGGCGACCGACAGCCGGACAGGCCTGAGATTCACTGGTGTAGGGTAAGGGATAAATCCGCGATCTGCAAAACTATACGCCTCATCGGACTCCCGACCATTCGAGCACCACGACCCCGTCGTTGCCCGCGTCGGCCCGCCGCTGGACGATGGCCGTCAGCCGCGCCCGGACCTGGCCCCCGACGAGGCCCTCGGCCTCGATCCGGAACGTCCGGGTCGTGGTCGTGAGCCCTCGGCCGCCGAACTGACCCGGCACCGCGGTGTAGGGGCCCTCCCGCCGCGCGTGATCGACGACCGTGCACTCCGCCTCCCCGAACCCCAGCCCCTTGAGCACCTCGCAGCGGGCCGTGTTGAGGTTCACCTGGCCGGGGCTCTTCACGGTGACGAAGGCGGACAGGCCCGGCCTGTCCTCGGTCCCGTGAAAGATGGCCGGCGTCATGCCCTTGATCTGGAGGAGCTCGGTGATCGAGTCGAGGTTCGCGTTCTTGGAGCGGTAGGGCAGCGGCAGCTCGAGGTACGTGTCCTCGCTCTCGGCGCCGTTCAGCCGGTGCTCCTCGTTGGCGTCGCGCCAATCTTGAAGGCCGTCGTTGATATTGTCGCGCTCGATCTTGTCGATGCCGAGCGCCTGCAGCAAGCGGTCGACGCGCTCGGGCGTGGCCGCGTTCAGGTTGAGCCGCCCCTCCTCGTCCGTGAGGCGGTAGGTGAAGTGGCCCTCGCCGAGGGGGACGTTGGTCCTCGGCAGCCGCTTGAGGGCCAGCCGGTCGCGCCTGTAGAAGATCAGCGTGCCGTCGTCGTCGATGGCCGCGAAGGCGACGTCGCCGGCGATCTCGCGCACGGCCTGCTCCACGGCGGCCTCCGCGAGGTGGGCGGCGATCAGCGTCTCCTTGTACGATCGCACCGACGTCGCCTCGAGCCGCATCGAGTACGCGAACTCGGCGCCGATGACGCCGACCACGGCCATGACGAGCAGCACGGCGATGAGGGCGAAGCCGCGGCGGTCGTTCATCGCGTCACCGGGGCCGCCCGGAGCGT
>DASUPA010000388.1:0-3806 GCA_036276335.1 Candidatus Methylomirabilota bacterium
AGGAACAGTCCGACCGCCACCGATCGAAGCCCCACGCGCAGCCAGACGCGCCAGCCCGCGACGGCCATGAGCAGGTAGAGAACGGTCCAGACGGGAGCGAAGAGCCAGCCGGGCGGAGTCCAGGCCGGCTTCGCCAGGTCACGGTACCAGCCGTCGAGGCCCCGGGCGGTCGCGATCGAGCCGAGCCCGGCCGCGACGAAGCAGAGCGCGATCCACAGCGCCAGGCCGACGACCTCGCGCCTCACCGTCGACCGTCCGCGCTCATCCGGGTCTCGCCGACATGGGGGGCTTTGGGCGCCCCCCAAGCCCCCCACATCCTCGGGACGCCCCGGCGGAGCCGTGGCGCCCCTCGAGATACTCCGACGGGCTCCTAGGCTAGTCGGGAGGCAGGACATAGCTCCACGTCTCCGACAGGACCTCGTTCCCGCGCCCGAGGTGCGCCCGAAGCTCCACCGGCTTGCCGGCGTCGACGCGCCGCAGGCGCACGACGAAGCGCCAGCCGCCCGTGACCTCGTTGCGCGTGAGCTGTCGCTCCAGGACCTGGCCGTTCGCGTCCACCCAGAGCACGGCGTCCACGGTGGCGGTGGGCGGCATCCGCGCGAGCGTGGGACCGTCGAAGTCGACGTGGAGGACGACGCTGTTGTCGCGCGACTTCGCGTAGCCGCGGCCACGACGCGTCTCGCGCACCCAGCCGACCGGCGGCCGGCTCTCCTGGTCCTTCTGCCACAGCACGCGATACCCGTACGGCAGGGCCTCCTTCGGGCGCGGCTGCCAGTCGGGGACCCAGTACGCCACGATGTTGTCGTTGGTCTCGTCGGGAACCGGGATCTGCACCAGCTCCACCCGCCCCGGGCCCCACGGCCCCTTCAGCTCCACCCAGGCCGACGGTCGCAGGTCGTAGCGCGCCTCGAGGTCCTCGTAGTCGCCGAACGAGCGCGCCCGCTGCATCAGACCGAAGCCCCGCGGGTTCGTGAGCGCGAACGAGGTGACGAGCAGGCGCTTGGGGTTGACGAGCGGGCGCCAGATCCACTCGCGCGCGGCCGTCAGGATCGACAGGCCGTCGGAATCGTGCACCTGGGGCCGGTAGTCCTCCTGCGCCGGGCGCTGGTTGGCGCCGAAGTAGAACATGCTCGTGAGGGGCGCGAGCGCCAGCTTGGCGACGTTCCGTCGCAGGAACAGCCGCGCGTCCACGTCGACCACGGTCGTCACCCCGGGCCGGAGGACGAACCGGTACGCGCCCGCCGCGCGGGGCGAATCGAGCAGCGCGTAGATGGTGAGCTCCTTCTCGGTCGCCTGCGGTCGCTGGATCCAGAACTCCACGAAGCGCGGAAACTCCTCACCGCTGCTCTCCGCGGTGTCGATGGCCAGGGCGCGCGCCGACAGCCCGAACCGCTGCCCCCGTCCGAGCCCGCGGAAGTAGCTGGCGCCGAGGAACGCGAGGACTTCGTCCTTGTACGTCGGCGTGTTGACGGGAAAGTGCACGCGAAAGCCGGCGAAGCCGAGCCCGCGCAGCTCCTCACGGTCGAGCTTGTTCCTGCCATAGTCGAACGCGTCGGGATCGAACTGGATGTCGCGCACGCCCTCGGCGGTGATCTCGTGGATGACGACCGGCTCTTCGTAGAAGTAGCCACGATGGAAGAACATGATCTCGAACGGCAGCTTCGTGTTGCGCCACAGCGCGCGGTCGGGGCGGTACCGGATGTCGCGATAGTCGTCGTAGCTCAGGGCCTTGAGGGCCTTGGGCAGGGTCGCGCCCGGCTTCTGGTAGGCGGACGCGGCGAGCTTCTCCGCCCGCCGGGAGACGTCGTCGAGGCTGAAGCCGTGCGCGTCCGACGCGATCAGCACGGCCGCCGCCAGCATGACCACCGCCAGCCGCGCGCGCGCGCGCCCCGCACGCGCCACAGGCCTCCGCCCCGCGGATCGACTACGGATTCGTGCGCCGATTCGATTCAGCAATGGGACTCGCACCGCCCCGGCGCCAGCCGCGCCGCCGCGCTGCCACGACGAAAGTACCCACGGCGGCCGTGGAGGTCAAGGGACGCCGCCCGCTACGAGGCGGCGTCGAGCACGCGACCGCGCGAGGCGATGACCTCCGCGTAGAAATGCGCGCTGTCCTTCGGGGTGCGCTTCTGCGTCGCGAAGTCGACGTGCACGATGCCGAACCGCTTCGAGTAGCCGAGCGACCACTCCAAGTTGTCGAGCAGCGACCACACGAAGTACCCGCGCACGTCGACGCCCCGCGCGCGCGCGGCGTGGACGGCCCGGATGTGCGTGCGGAGGTAGTCGACGCGCAGCGGATCGGCGAGGCGATCGCCGTCGAGCGTGGGCGGGTCGAAGAACGCGGCGCCGTTCTCGGTGACGTAGGTCGGCGGATTGCCGTAGCGCTCCTTGACCCAGACGAGGCTGTCCGTCAGCGCGGGCGCGAACACCTCCCAGCCGGTCTCGGTATAGGCGGCGCGGTCCTGGCGCACCGGCGCCGCCTGCAGGAGCCAGGCGTCGGGGTCGAAGCGCGTGACGCTGCGCGTGTAGTAGTTGACTCCCAGGAAGTCGATCGGCTGCCGGAGCTGTGCCACCTCCTCCGCGGGCCATCGAGGCCACGCCTCGCCGAAGATCTCGGCCAGCTCCGCCGGGTACCGGCCGAGGAAGACGGGATCCAGGTACTGGCGGTTCATGTAGGCATCCGCCCGCCGCGCCGCCGCCCGATCCGCCGGCTCGTCCGACGCCGGATACTTCGGCTCGAGGTTCACGACGATGCCGACGCGGTGACGTCCCTCGGCGCGATAGGCCTTCACCGCCTCCGCGTGCGATCGCAGCAGGTGGTGCGAGACGATCGGCGCCTCGAAGCGGTTCCGGTGGCCGGGCGCCAGCGCGCCGTACAGGTAGCCGCCATCGGTGATGACCCACGGCTCGTTGAGGGTCGCCCACAGCTTGACCCGGCCGTCGAGCTTCCGGAACAACACCGAGGCGTAGTCGGCGAACCACTGCGCGACCTCGGGATTGAGCCAGCCGCCCCGGTCGTCGAGGGCGGCCGGAAGATCCCAGTGGTACAGGGTGACCATCGGCTCGATGCCGCCGGCGAGGAGCGCATCCACGAGGCGCTCGTAGAAGTCGAGGCCGGCGGCGTTGACCGTCCCTCGCCCCTGGGGCATGACCCGGCTCCAGGAGACGCTGAAGCGATAGGCGTTCGTGCCGAGGCTCCGCATGAGCGCGACGTCGTCGAGGTAGCGCCGGTAGTGATCGCACGCGACGTCGCCGGTGGCGCCGTCGAACACGAGATGTGGCGTGTGCGTGAAGCGCTGCCAGATGCTGGGGCCGGCCCCGTCGGCGAGCGGCGAGCCCTCGACCTGGTAGGCCGACGTCGCGGTGCCCCAGAGGAAATCGCGGGGGAACTCGATCATTCGGGTCCGGCCACGATCCGCGCCGGCAGCTCGTGGAAGCGCAGCTCCGAGCCGTGCCACTGCGCCGGCTTGCCGTTGACGCGGACGTCCCGCGGGGGCGGCCGCCGGCCCGGCCAGACGAGCACGAACCCGCCCGGCGGCAGCCGCGCGCCCTCGGCCATCTGGAGCACCACGCTCCCGCCCTCGTTCCGCAGCGAATACCCGACCGGCCCGAAGGGCGTGCGCAGATCCTTCACGCTCACGCCCGGGCCCGCGAGCCATTCCGGTGGCACGCCGGCGGCGAGGACGAGCGCCTGGTCGCCCTCGCGCTCGTAGACGAAGAGGTCGAGCGCGGCGCGGATGAAGTCCGACGCGACCCAGCCGTGCGGCATGTCGCCCACGAAGCGCGGCTGGCGCGGATCGCGGCCC
>DASUPA010000389.1:0-5030 GCA_036276335.1 Candidatus Methylomirabilota bacterium
TCGACGGCATGCTGCTCCTGGCCCGCACGGAGGGCATCTTCACGGAGACCGCGGGCGGGGTGACGGTGGCGACCACCCGCAAGCTGATCGAGGCGGGTGTCATCGGGCGCGACCAGTCGATCGTCATCTGCATCACCGGCAACGGGCTCAAGACGCCCGACGCCCTCTACGACAAGCTGTCCGCGCACGTCGCGATCAAGCCGTCGCTGTCGGCATTCGACCAGGCGCTGGCTAATCTCAAGACGCAGACGAGCTGAGAGGAGACGCCACCATGCCCACGGTCAGGATCCCGACGCCGCTCCGTCAGGTCACGAAGGGCCATGCCGAGGTGAAGGCCGCCGGCGATACGGTGGACGGCGTCGTCGCCGACCTCGAGCGGCAGTTCCCCGGTCTCAAGGAACGCCTCGTCGACGAGAGCGGCGAGCTGCGCCGCTTCATCAACGTCTACGTGAACGAGGAGGACATCCGCTTCCTGCAGGGGCAGAAGACGGCCCTGAAGGAGACCGACGTGGTGTCGATCGTGCCGGCCATCGCCGGAGGTCGCTGAGGCGCGGAGCCTGCTCGTGAGCCGGATGCGCGTCCGCCTGACGTTCCCGCCGCGCCTGATCCAGGAGCCGATCATCTATCGCCTGGTGAAGGACTTCGACATCGTCATCAACATCCGGCGCGCCGACGTCAAGGAGGACTACGGCTGGGTCGCCCTGGAGCTGGAGGCCCGCGACGAGAAGACGCTCGAGCAGGGCGTGGCCTGGCTGAAGGCGACCGGCGTGCAGGTCGATCCCATCGAGCGCGACGTCATCATCCCGTGATCTCGAAGCGGGTCGAGGGCTTCACCGAGTCGGTCATTCGCGAGATGACGCGCGTGGTGAGCCGGCTCGGCGGCGTGAACCTCGCCCAGGGGATGCCGAACTTCCGCCCGCCCCAGGAGCTCATCGACGCCGCCCACCGCGCGATCGACGGCGACTTCCACCAGTACGCCATCACGTGGGGCACGCCGGGCCTGCGCGCGGCGATTGCCGACAAGTACCGCGCGTTCTACGGCATGCCGGTCGATCCCGAGCGGCACGTGACCGTCTGCTGCGGGTCGACGGAGACGATGCTGTCCACGCTGCTGGCGGTGCTGAACCCGGGCGACGAGGTCGTCATCTTCGAGCCGTTCTACGAGAACTACGGCCCCGGCTGCATCATCGCGGGCGCCCGGCCGGTCTTCGTGCCGCTGGAGCCGCCGGACTTCACGTTCGATCCCGACCGGCTGCGCCAGGCCGTCTCCCCGCGCACGAAGGCGGTGGTCTTCAACAGCCCGAACAATCCGTCGGGGAAGGTCTTCTCGCGCGCCGAGCTCCAGACCATCGCCGACGTCTGCCTGCAGCACGACCTGCTGGCCATCACCGACGAGATCTACGAGCACATCGTCTTCGACGGCCTCGGCCACACGCCGATCGCCACCCTGCCGGGCATGGGGGAGCGCACCGTCACGATCTCCGGGATCTCGAAGTCGTACTCGGTGACGGGGTGGCGGGTCGGCTACGCGGTCGCGCCGGAGGCCCTCAGCGTCGGCATCCGCCGCGCGCACGACTTCGTCACCGTCGGGGCCCCGCACCCGCTGCAGGAGGCGGCCGTCACCGCGCTGCGGCTGCCCGCCGACTACTACGTGCGGCTGCGGGAGGCCTACCAGGCGCGTCGCGACCTCCTGTGGGACTACGTCGAGCGCGCCGGGTTCGTGGCCTGGAAGCCCCAGGGCGCCTACTACATCCTGACCGACGTCGCGCACTTCATGAAGGCGGCCGGGATCGCGGACGACTACGCCTTCGCGATGTACCTCATCGAGGAGGTCGGCGTGGCCACCGTGCCGGGCTCCTCGTTCTACGCGCACACCGAGCTGGGCCGCACGAAGATCCGGTTCTGCTTCCCGAAGACCGACGACATGCTCCGGGAGGCGGGCGAGCGCCTGCTGAAGCTCCGCGCGCTTGTCTGAGCGCGCCCGCGAGGCCGCCCACGCCGTCTGGCGGGCGGCGCTGGCCGCCGGCGACGTCGCCCCGCTCGTCGACCGGGCCCTCCGGCGGCGGGACGTCGGCGGCATCCTCGACGAGGGGCCGTCCCCGCGGCGGGTGGTCGTGGTCGGCTGCGGCAAGGCGAGCGGCGCGATGGCCCTGGCCGCCGAGCGCGTGCTCGACGCGCAGATCGCCGACGGGCTGGTCGTGGTCAAGGACGGCTACACGGCGCCGACGCGGCGCATCCGCCTGGCGGAGGCCGGCCACCCGGTGCCCGACGCCCGCGGCCAGGCGGCCGCGCTCGAGATGCTCGAGTGCGTGCGCACGGCGGGCGCCGACGGGCTGGTGCTCGTGCTCGTCTCGGGGGGCGGCTCGGCGCTGACGCCGGCGCCGGCGCCGCCGGTCACGCTGGCCGAGAAGCAGGAGACGACGCGGCTGCTGCTCGCCGCGGGCGCGACCATCAACGAGCTGAACGCCGTCCGCAAGCACCTGTCCCTGCTGAAGGGCGGGCAGCTCGCGCGCGCGGCGGCGCCGGCGAGTGTCCTGGCGCTCGTCCTCTCCGACGTCGTCGGCGACCCGCTCGACGTGATCGCGTCCGGCCCCACCGCGCCGGACCGCAGCACGTTCGCCGAGGCCCTCACCGTGCTCGAGCGCAAGCAGCTCCTCGCCCGCGTGCCGGTCGCGGTGCGCGAGCGACTCGCCGCGGGGATGCACGGCCGGATCCAGGAGACGCCGAAACCGGGCGATCGGCTCTTCGAGCGCGTGCACAACCTGATCGTCGGCAACAACGCGCTCGTCGTCGACGCCGCGGCCTCCGAGGCGCGGCGACTCGGGTACCGCGCGGAGCTGCTGACGCGGGGGCTGCAGGGCGAGGCGCGCGACGTGGCGCGCGACCTGGTCGCGCGCGCGCGCGCACTGCCGCCGCGCACGTGCCTGATCGCGGGGGGCGAGACGACGGTGACGGTGCGCGGTGGAGGGCGGGGCGGCCGCTGCCAGGAGTTCGCGCTCGCCGTCGCCCTCGCCCTCGGGTCGGAGGACGACCTCGTCGTGCTGGCGGCCGGCACGGACGGCACCGATGGTCCGACCGACGCCGCGGGCGGGATCGTCGATGCCGGCACGGTGGCGCGAGGTGAGCGCGCCGGCCGTACGGCGCGCGCGGCGCTCGACGACAACGACGCGCACACGTTCCTGTCCGCCGCCGGCGATCTCGTCGTGTCAGGTCCGACCAACACGAACCTGCTCGACATTTATCTTTTCTTGCACGGGTGATGCTCATCGAATGAGCGAAGCGCATTAAGTGACCGAAATGTCGACGGCGGCACGCGCTTCCACACACGGTTATCCACTGCTCGCCCACGAGGGCCGTGGAAAACTTCCGTTCGGACAGCCCGTGTTATTCTTCCAGCGATGTCCGCGCTGAACCTCGTCGGAATGCTTCCCTCCCAGCTGGAAGACCTCGCCGTGGAGCTCGGTGCGTCGCGGTATCGGGGCCGTCAGGTCGCGACCTGGCTCTATCGCAAGGGGGTCGTCGATCTGGCGCTGATGTCCGACCTTCCGAAGGACTTCCGCGCGGCGCTCGCCGCGCGGGCGATCGCGGCGCTGCCGGAGGTGGAGCAGGCGACGCCGTCCCAGGACGGCAGCCTCAAGCTCGTCTTCCGCCTGGCCGACGGCGCCCGCGTCAGCGCGGTCGTCATGCCGGACGACGGGCGCATCACCGTCTGCCTCAGCACGCAGGTCGGCTGCGGCTACGCGTGCGCGTTCTGCCTGACCGGGACGATGGGACTGACACGGAATCTCGACGCCGGCGAGATCGTCGGGCAGCTGCTCGCCGCGAACGCGTCGCTGCCGGCCGGCGAGCACGTCACCCACGTCGTGTTCATGGGCATGGGCGAGCCGCTCGCGAACTACGCGGCGCTGGTGCAGTCGCTCCGCGTGCTGACCGACGCGCGGCTCGGGCTCGGCTACTCGCCGCGACGGATCACGGTGTCCACCGTCGGGCTGGTGAGCGGCATCGAGCGCCTCGGCCGCGAGGACCTGAAGGTGAACCTGGCGATCTCGCTGCACGCGGCGTCCGACGCGGTCCGCTCCACTCTCATGCCGGTGAACCGCGCCTGGAGCCTCGACGCGCTCATGGCGGCGGTGCGCGCCTATCCGCTGGCCCCGCGCCAGCACGTGTTCTTCGAGTACGTCATGCTCGACGGCGTCAACGACGCGCCCGAGGAGGCGCGGCGGCTGGTGCGGCTGCTGCGCGGTGTCCGCGCCAAGGTGAACCTGATCCCGTTCAACGACTGGAACGGCTCGCGCTTCCGCCGGCCGCCGCTGCCCCGGATCCTCGCCTTCCAGTCCATCCTCCTCGAGGCGGGCGTGACCACGACCGTGCGCTGGAGCAAGGGCGAGGACATCGGCGCCGCGTGCGGGCAGCTCAAGGAGCCGGCGGTCGCGTGAGTCGCCGGGTCGCCTTCGCGACGCTCGGCTGCCGCCTGAACCAGGTGGACACGCAGCAGCTCCAGGCGGGGCTCGAGGCGTGCGGCTTCGAGTCCGTGCCGCTCGACGCGCCCGCCGACGTGGTGGTCGTCAACACCTGCACGGTGACGGCGCGCGCGGAGCTGTCCGACCGGCAGGCCATCCGCCGCGCCCGGCGCGCCAACCCCGGCGCGCGGGTGGTCGTGACCGGCTGCTGGGCTCAGACCAGTCCCGGCGACGTCGCGCGAGTGGGCGGCGTCGATCTCGTCGTGGGCAACGCCGACAAGGCGCGCCTGCCGGAGCTGGTCGTGGCCCTCCTGGCGGAGCCGGGTGGCCCGCCGCGCGTGAGCGTCGGCGACCTCGCCGCGGCGCGCCTGGCGGTGGTCGACCCGCGGCCGCGGACGGCGGGCCGATCGCGCGCCGCGGTGAAGATCCAGGATGGCTGCCAGCACCGCTGCGCGTTCTGCATCGTGCCCTTCGCTCGCGGCGCCAGCCGCAGCCTCGCGCCCGCCGTCGTGCTCGACCAGGTGCGCCGCCTCGTCGACGCCGGCCACCCCGAGGTCGTGCTGACCGGGA
>DASUPA010000390.1:0-5369 GCA_036276335.1 Candidatus Methylomirabilota bacterium
CGCTCGATGCCGGCCTCGCGCACGCGTCGCATCTCGGCGTCGGCCACCTCCGCCCGCATGTTGCGCGCGTACTCATCGACGAGCCGGCCCAGCAGCTCGCGCTGCGGCGCGCCGAGGTCGGCGGCGGGGATGCCGGCCGGCGTCGCGAGACGCTCCGTGCGGCCCGGCCCCGAGACGATGTCGCCGAGCGACCGCGCCGCGATCACCATCCGGCGGCGCTGCGTCTCGTCCATGCTGCGGGCGAGGGCAACGCCCAGATCCTCCTCGCGCCCGAGGGCCCGCAGGCCCTTCGCGGCGCCGGTGCGCACCTCGGCCGGATTGGCGCCCATGAAGGCCGGCGTGACGGCGATCGGCTTGCCCGGGACGACGGTGAAGTTGAGCGAGAGATGGTGGCCCTCGAGCCGCCAGCCCCACGGCGCGCTCGTCACCGGCGCGCCGAACACGCTCACGTAGTAGTTGTCGGGGTCCCGCCGCAGCCCGCCGAACATCTCGAGCTCGCGCAGCACGCCCTCGAGCCGGATGACGTTCATCGCCTTCTCGAAGCCGACCGCGCTGAGGCTCGCCTTCATCAGCTCGTGGGCGGCGGCGCGGGCGGCGGCCGACATGTCCTTGAAGGGCAGGCCCTCGCGGCCGCGCGGGATGTAGTGCCAGTTGACGCGCTCCGTGTCGCCGAAGGCGAACGTGGCGCGGCGCTGTCCGGCCGCCGGCAGTGCGGCGAGGAGCGCCGTCGCCGCGGCGGCCATCGCGCTGCGCGCGGCGTCCGGCGCCTGGGCCCGGACCGTCATGGGCAACGCCCAGGCCGCGGCGGCGGCGGCGGCGCCGTGGAGCAGCCGGCGGCGACCGAGGTCCGTGCGGCTCGCCATGTCCGGGGAGCGTGTCACCCCCCGATTGTCCCATGCACAGCGCGACGGGGACATCGCCGGCGGCGGTTGGTATGATCCTCCATCTTCCAGCTCACGCTCTTCCGTCTCGGCGACTTTCGCTGCCTCGGCGCATCGGTGCTCCTGAACTCCGTCGGGATGATGGGCGAGACCGTCGTTCTCGGATGGCTCACGCTCGAGCTGACCGACTCGCCGCTCATGGTCGGCGCGGCGCTGGGCATGCGGATGCTCCCGCTGTTCTTCGTCGGCGTGCCGGCGGGCGCGCTGGCGGATCGCTTCCCGCGCCGGCACCTGCTCATGCTCACGGGCCTCGGCCAGGCCGGGACGACGGCCGCGCTCGGCATCGTGGTCCTGGCGGGAACGGTGACCCTCGCCCACGTGATGCTCCTGACGCTGACGGCGGGCGTGCTCCGCGGCATCGAGCACGCGGCGCGGCAGAGCTACACGCACGACGTCGTCGGCCCCGCCGCGCTGGTGAACGGCCTCGCCGTGCTCGGCGTCGCCATGCGCGCCGGCTGGCTCGTCGGCTCGCTCGCCGTCGGCGCCCTCATCGCGCAGCTCGGCTCCGGTGCCGCCTACCTCGTCGTCTCGCTCGGGTTCCTCGGAGGTGCGCTGGCACTGGTGCCGGCCGCGGTCCCGCCGCGCCCGCGGGCCACGGTGCCCGCGTCGCTCTGGCGCAGCGCGACCGATTTCCTCGTCGCGGTGGGGCGGGATCGCACGCTGCTCGTGCTCATGATGCTCACCGCCGGCGCCGAGATCCTCGGCTTCGCGCACCAGGCGCTGCTCCCGAGCCTGGCGCGCGACGTCCTGCACACCGGCCCGGAGGGACTGGGCGCCCTCAGCGCCGCCCGCTCCGTCGGCGGGATCCTCGGGCTCGCGGCGGCATCGACGGTCGGTGCCGCCGGGGGCGCCCGGTTCGTGTCGGTCCTCCTCGCGTTCGGGGCGGGCCTCGTGGCGCTCGGTGCCGCGCCGCACGTGGTGGGCTTCGCGGGCGTCCTGGTGGTGCTGACCCTCGTGAACGCCGCGGGGGCGCTGGCCGACCTCCTCGCCCAGAGCCTCCTGCAGCTCAGCGTGCCGAGCGAGCTGCGCGGTCGCGCCGGCGGCGCGTGGGTCGTCGCCATCGGGCTGGCGCCGCTCGGTCAGCTCCAGATCGGCGCGCTCGCCTCGCTCTTCGGCGTGAGCATCGCCCTCGGCACGAGCGGCGTCGCGCTGGCGATCCTGGCCGGCGGCACCGCGCTGCTGTTCCCGCGCGTCAGGCGCGTGTAGCGAGATCCCGCAATTTCTTGACCGCACGGGGCTCCGATCCGTAGCGTGTCCTGTGGTGATGGACGGCTCGCCCGCTGACCGCTCGGACGTGGTGGCGTCGTCGGTCCGCGAGCGCGTCCTCCGGGACGCCATCGGCGCCTGGCGGGCCGCGGCGCTGCTGAGCGCCGAGCAGGCGGAGCGCCTGCTGGCGACGGTGGGGGCGGGGGCGTCGCCGGGCGAGCGCCGGGCGGCGAACGAGCGGAAGCTGGGGCGCGGGGTCACGATCCTCATCAACCTTGGCGCGATCGCGCTGGGCGCCGGCCTGCTGGTGTTCTTCGCGTCGAATTGGGTGGAGTTCGGTCGCGCCGCGAAGATCGCGAGCCTCTTCGCGCTGACGCTGGCCTTCTACGTGGCGGGCTTCGAGCTGACGCGCGACGGGCGGTGGAGCTTCCCGAAGCTCGGCGTCGCGCTGGTCTTTCTCGGCTGCGTCATGTTCGGGACGGACATCGTCCTGCTGGCGCTCATCTACGATCTCAGCGCCGAGCACGCGTGGTCGTTCCTCGTGCAGGCGGTCGCCTGGCTGGCCGTCGCCTACATCGTCCGCTCGCGCCTGGTGCTGTTCCTCGGCCTGATCGGCGTCGTCGCGTGGTTCGGCGCCGAGGTCGGCTATTGCTGGGGCGGGTACTGGATCTATCTCGGCCGGCCGTTCCACTTCATCGGCGTGGGCGCCTGCCTCCTGGCGGTCGCCGGCGTGCACGGCTGGCGGGGTCAGCGGGACTTCGCGGCCGCGTGGGCGCTCGTGGGCCTGCTCGTCGTCTACCTGTCCACGCTGATCCTGTCGATCTTCGACGTCCAGCGGCACGTTCGCGTGGACGCCGCCACGGCGCCCGCGCTGGTCTGGCTGCTCTTCGCCGTCCCCTACGTGCTCGCGGCGGTCGCGCTCGCCGTCATCCACCGGCGCTGGAGCCGCTCGACCCTCGCCGAGCCCCCGGCCGTGGTCGTGCTGGTGCTGCTCGGCTGCATGACGCTCGCGAGCGTGATCGCCGTCACGCCGCACTCGCGGGAGCTGTGGTTCATCCTGCTGCTGACGCTGCTCACCTCGGCCGGCGTCTACCTCGGCATCGCCTGGGAGAGCCCGGTGTTCCTCAACACGAGCCTCGTCTTCTTCGCCGTCAACCTGTACACGCGCTTCTACGAGTACTTCTGGGACGCCATGCCGAAGTCGCTCTTCTTCATCATCGGCGGCGCCACGCTGATGCTCGGCGGGGTCTGGGTCGAGCGGATGCGGCGTCGCCTCATCCGCCAGTTCGCGGCGACGGCGGCATGAGACCCTCGCGCCGCGTCGCGATGTACGCGGTGGTCGGCGCCCAGCTGCTCGTCCTCGCCTCCATCGTGGCGCCGCAGGAGCTCAACATGGCGCTGGACACCGGCGCGGCGGCGGATCTCGATCTCGTCGGCGCGCGCGCGGCCCGGGACAGCTTCCGCGGGGCCTACGTGTCCGGGGAGTCGGCGCTGGACCTCGACGGCCCCTCGGTGGTGTTGCCCGCCGACGGGCTGCGGCCGGGCGAGCGCGTGATGGTGGCCTTCACCGCGCAGCCCGAGCGCCGGCCGCGGATCGTCGGCGTCGAGCGGGGGCGGCGCGCGGCGCCGTTCACCCCGACCAGCTTCAGCGTCCCCGGGCGCGTCGTCGATCCCCGCGACGGAGCGCGCAGCGTCGGGCGCGACCGGCGCCTCGTCGCGCGCGTGGGACGGCCGCCGGTGAGCATCGCGCTCGACCTGCCGGACTCGATCGCCGTCGACGACTCTGCCCTGGATCGCTTCACCGGCCCCGGCCTCGTCCGCGCCAGCCTGCACGCCGGCTTCCTGGGGCGCCGGTACTTCACCGACGTCCGCCTGCTCGGCCGCGCGTGGTCGGACGACGCGCGGTTCGCCTGGGACGACGTGCGAGAGCGTCTCCTCGTGCTCGCGCCCCGTCAGCCCGCGGGCCGCCGGCCGGACTGGGACGCGCCGGTCCGGAGTGACCTCTTCGTCTTCGACGGCGCCGGCAAGGAGCTGGCGGCCAGCGAGATCCCGGGCCGCGTCATCGACGCCGTCGTCGAGGCCGACGGCCACGTGCTGGCCGTCGTCTCCGAGCGCCGGTGGGGCGACTCGGAGGCCTCGCTGGTGCGGCTGGACGGGGACGGCCGTGTCCTGCAGCGCAGCGCACCGGTCGCGTTCGATCGGATGCTCGGCTTCGACGCGGCGACGGGCGGCGTGTGGCTGGCGCGCGGGTCCGGCGCATCGCAGCGGCAGGCGCCGTTCCACGTCCAGCGGACGACGCTGGGCGGCCTGCGCGAGCCCCGCCTCGGCCCGTTCGACTCGGCGCCGCGCGCCGTCGTGTCGGCCGGCGCCGACGTCTGGGTCGTGGAGACCGACCGCCATCGGGTCACGCGGTTCGAGGGAGCGACCGGCCGGGTCGTGCGCGAGTACCGTGACCTCAACAGCCCGGTCGACGTCGTCGTGGACGGCGAGGCGATCATCGTCATCGAGGCGAACCGCAGCCAGCTCACGCGGCTGGCCGCGGACGGGACGGTCGTCTGGCGGGTGCCGCGCTTCCAGGGGCTGACGTGGGCGGTCCTCGAGCCCGGCGGTGGCGGCGGCTGGGTCGGCGCCTCGACGTACGAGGGCGCGCCGGCCGGCGTGCTCCGGTTCGGTCCCGACGGCGCCGTCACGCGCGTGGCGGAGACGGCGCGGCCCGTCCAGAACGGCGACTGGCGGCGGGGCCTCGGGCGCGGCGCCTTCCGCTCCACGCGTGATGGACGTCTCGTGTTCCGCGAGCGCGAGGCGATCGCGATCCTGAGCGCCGACGGCGCGACGCTGACGCGCGTGCTCGGCTTTCGCTTCCCGAGCCCGCAGCGCCTGCGGAGCTGAGGCCGCCGGCCCTAGCGATCCGGATCGACCGGCGCGGGGACCGCGTCGACCTGGTCCGACGGAAGATCGACCAGCGGCGTCAGCGCCTCGATGAAGGCGTTCAGCCGGTGGGTGACCTCCGGCGCGTCCCCGGCGGCCAGCGGGAGCTGGAGGGCCTGGGCGAGCGCGCGCACGTCCGCCTCGGTCAGATCGGCCACGTCAGTCCTCCAGCATCTCGACGGGGAAGAGCTCCAGCGGGTCGTCGACCGTGACGAGGTGGTGCACGTTGAACTCGTACGCGTCGCCCGCCGCGAGATCCGAGGGCGAGAACGGGAAGGCGAGGTTGCCGGCGAT
>DASUPA010000391.1:0-21094 GCA_036276335.1 Candidatus Methylomirabilota bacterium
ACCCTCCGGAACGGCGCGTGGCGCCGTCGTCTGCGTGGTGTCGGAGCGACGTCCGTCGCCCCGCGTGCAAGGCACGCGACACTGTAACACGCCGGCTCCGGGGCTCTCAAGGCGCGCTCGCCGCCCGCATGCGCCGCTTCATCTCGTCCAGCACGGGCACGCTCCACGGATCCCGCTCGCGGAGCACCGCGAGGTAGTAGCTCGTCCACTGCCCGAGGTACGTCAGCGTGAGCAGCCGCGCCAGCCGCCCCTTGCCGCGGCCCCACACCTCGCTCACGCCGCCCGCCCACGGCCCGACGAGCTCGTGCAGCACGCGGAAGCGCCGCGCGATCTCCGGCGGCTCGGCCGGGTCGCGGAGCAGCACGAGGTGCATGTCCTTGGCCGCCGGAGAGCGCCACGCCTCGACCTCGTTGTGGTTCATCTCGGGCAGCGCGCCGGCGAGGGCGAAGGTCTTGGCGTTCTCCTCGACGTCCGTCTTCCAGCGGTAGGCGATGGCGCCGGTCGCGGGACCGCCGTAGAGCGCCGGCAGGCGGTCGGCGATCTCGAGCGCCAGACGCTTGGCCTCGTTGCCGGTGGCCGGCCGCTCGGGGGCGAGCTCGCCCGCCAGCGTCACGAGGGCGGCCAGCGCCTCCTCGACCTCGGCCGGGGCCGCCACGTCGACACCGCAGCCGCCCAGCAGCGGCAGCGCGGGGAAGAACAGGTAGCCGAGCGCCATCCGCGGCATGAGCCCGCCCGGTAGCGCGACGCGCGGCCGCCCCGCCGCGGCCGCGCGCGCCGCCAGCGCTCCGCCGGCGGTGACGGCAACCACGGGCACCGAGCGCTCCACCGCCGTGTCGAAGGCCGAGAGCACCTCCGCCGTCTCGCCGGAGTACGACGACGCGATCACGACCGCGTGCGGTCCCGCGAGCGCCGGCAGCCCGTAGCCGCGGTGGACCAGGATCGGGACGTCGACCGTCTCGGCCGCGCACGCGGCGAGCAGATCGCCGCTCGCCGCCGAGCCACCCATGCCGGCCACGACGACCACATGGGGACGCGCCGTGCGCAGCGGCAGCTCGCTGAACAGCGTGCAGGCGCGACGGCACTGCGCGGGGAACTCCGCGAGCACGGCCCGCGCGCCGTGAGGGTCGACGCGCTCGAGAATGCGCGGATCGTCGAGCGGCGTCACGCGGCGCTCACGGTCACCGCGGTCCACAGCTCCACCGCCCCGGCCTGCACGGGCCACGTCAGCAGCAGCGCGAGGCCCTGGTAGATCCGCTCGAAGCCTCCCTCGGACACCGAGACCGTCTCGACGGGGCCCCACGCCAGCTCCGCGCCCGCGCTCCACGCGATCTCCGCGCGCACGCCGACCCACTCGTCGACCAGCGCCACCGCCTCTCGCCCGCTCGCCCGCCCGGTGCTCGCGAGCGACGGCCGGTCCGGAAGCGTCAGGTACCGGCCGGGCGCCTCGCCGGCCGTCAGGGCGAGGTTCCACTGCACCGCCCAGCGGCCGGCGGCGTCGGGGCGCAGGCGATAGTCCGCGCGCAGCGTGGCGCCGCGTACGCTGACGCGCTTGACGAGCCCGGGCAGGCCGTCGTCGTCCGGCACGAGCGTGACGGCGCTGCCGTCGGGCAGGCGCTCGACGCCGTGGGACAGGCGGGCGCCGCCCAGCGCCCGCCGCGCCGCCGCCCAGGGCGCCACGGCGTCGAGCGGGTCACCGGGCGGGAAGAGGCCATCGAGGAGCGAGGCGCGACGGAAGGGATCGTAGGCCAGCCGGGCCGCCAGCCCGGCTTCCTTGTGCGCCGGCGCCTCGTGGATCGTCCGCGCCCCCGCGTGTGGTCCCGACACCCGCTCGACCAGGCGCGCGTGATACGCCTCCTGCCGGCGCGTGAGCACGTCGCCCAGATCCAGCGTGCGCGGCAGGTAGGCGAGCTCCGTCACGCTCCCGCCGTGCGCCGGCTCGACCGTCACCGACAGCTCGTGCGTCCGGATCACGACCTCGGCCGCGCCGTCCCCGTTGGCGTCTCCGGTCCGGGCGCCGACGGGCGGCCCCTCCGTCGCGTCGAGGGCTCGCTCCGCCTCCAGCAGCGCGGTCTTCACCGCCCGGCGGAGATGCGGGAGGTAGCAGCCGCCGAAGACGCCGTGCCAGTACGCGTCGTTGGCCTGGCCCCGCCACAGCGAGTCCCGCGCGGCCGCCAGCGTCGCGTCGCCGGGCCGCCGCGCCTGCGCCTCGGTGATCGCAGCCGACAGGCGAAGCATCTTCCAGTACACGTCGGCGACCTCCGGGTACTTCACCAGGAAGCCGCGCCAGAAGCCGCCGCGCAGGAGACTCGAGAGGCCGGCGCCGCCCTCGAGCAGTCCGAGATCGCGGCGCGCGCGCTCGAGCGCCTCGGCGGCGGGCGCCGGCAGCGCCCACTCCCCCATCTCGCGGTAGGAGGCGGCCGGCAGGTAGACCCGCCCGGACGCCGGCACCGTGTCCAGGACGTCGCCGAACGTCGCCAGATGCACCCGGGAGACCGAGAGCAGCGCGTCGAAGAAGCGGTCGAGCCAGCCGTCGCGATAGACGTGCTCGAACGTGCCGGGCCACACGCCGAACTTCTCGCCGTCGTCGACGACCGTCAGGGCCGGGACCGCCCCTCGCCGCGCCTCGAGGTATTCCACCGTCTTGCCGACCTCGTCGAACGGAATCAGGTAGCGGAGACGCTGGCTGATCGGGAAGACGGCCAGCGTGTGGCCCTGCTCCTCGGTGAGGTAGTACCCACCCAGCGCGTCGGGGTCGAGCCCGGCCAGCGCGAAGTGGCTGTCGTCGACCAGCACGTACTCCACGCCGGCCTCGCGCAGCGCACGGGGCAAATGCGGCTCCCACACGCGCTCCGCGAGCCACATGCCGCGCGGCCGCACGCCGAACTCCCGCGCCAGGAACTCCGTGAGACGCTCGATCTGCCCGCGCTTGTCGGCGTCGGGGAGGATGGCCAGGATCGGCTCGTAGAAGCCGCCGGTGAGCAGCTCCACCTGGCCGCCGGCGACCGTCTCGCCCAGCAGGTCGAACGTCGACCGCGCGCGCTCCCGGAGCCACGCCAGCAGGCTCCCGGTGCAGTGCACGCTCAGCCGGACCTCGGGCCGCCGCCGCAGCAGCTCGAGGAACGGCCGATAGGCGCGGTCGGTGGCCTCCGCCAGCACCGAGTCGAAGTTGCCGATCGGCTGGTGGTTGTGGACGCCGAAGCAGAACGACAGCCGGTCCAGCGGCACGGGCCCCTACTCGCGGTCGAGGTCCCGGTGGACGAGCGTGGGAGTCAGGCCGAGGCCCTCGATGAAGCCCCGCAGCTCCTCCACGAGGGCGACCGAGCGGTGGCGTCCCCCGGTGCAGCCGACGGCGATGGTCAGGTACGCCTTGCCCTCGCGCTGGTACGCCGGCAGCACGAAGCCCAGGAAGTCCGACAGCCGCCGCAGCAGCTCGCGGCTCTCCTCGTGCTGCAGCACGAACTGCCGCACCCGCCCGTCGCGGCCGTCCAGCGGCCGCAGGCCCTCGACGAAGTGCGGGTTCGGCAGGAAGCGCACGTCGAAGACGAGATCGGCGTCGATCGGCACGCCGTGCTTGAAGCCGAACGAGACGAGCGACACGGCGAGGCCCGGTCGCGCCTTGGGCGCCACGTACGCCTCGATGAGGAAGTCCTTCAGCTGGTGCACCGTGAGGGCCGAGGTGTCGACGATGCGGTCGGCCACCTCGCGGACGGTGGACAGCGCCTTGCGCTCGGCGCGGATGCCGTCCAGTACGTTGCCGTCGGGCGCGAGCGGATGGCGTCGCCGCGTCTCACGGTACCGCCGCACCAGCGCCTCCTCGCCCGCCTCGAGGAAGAGCACCTCGACGTTGTGCCCGCGCTTGCGGAGCTCGGCCAGCGCTTCCAGGAAGTGAGAGAGGTACTCGCCCTCCCGGACGTCCACGCCGAGCGCAACGCGGCCCCGCTGGGTGTCGGCCCGCGCGACCAGGTCGGCGAAGGTCGGGATGAGCGTGGTGGGCAGGTTGTCGACGCAGAAGAATCCCATGTCCTCGAAGCACTTGATCGCGTAGCTCTTGCCGGCTCCGCTGAGCCCGGTGATCACCACGAACGCGATCGGCGTCATCGCCGCCGTGGTGCGAGCCTCCGCTGGTGCGACGGCAGGATCCCGAGCTCCTCGCGATACTTGGCCACCGTGCGCCGCGCGATGGTGAGCCCGCGGCCCTTGAGGATGAGGGCCACTTCCTGGTCCGACAGCGGCTTGGAGGGGTCCTCGTTGGCGAGGAGGTCCTGGATCATCTTCTTCACGCTGACCGAGGACACCATCTCGCCGTCGCCGGAGGCGATGCCGCTGTGGAAGAAGTACTTGAGCTCGAACAGCCCCTGCGGCGTCTCGACGTACTTGTTGGTGGTGACGCGGCTGATGGTGGACTCGTGCATTCCGATGTCCTCGCCGACGTCGCGCAGGGACAGCGGGCGCAGGTACGGCAGGCCCTTGTCGAGGAACTCGCGCTGGAACTTGACGATGGACTGCGTCACCTTGCGCAGCGTGCGCTGGCGCTGGTCCACCGACTTGATCAGCCAGAGGGCGGAGCGCAGCTTCTGGTCGACGTACTGCCGCGCCTCGCCGTCGGACGACGAGCGCAGGAGCGAGCGGTAGAGGGAGTTCACGCGAAGCCGCGGGATGCCGTCCTCGTTCAGGACCACCACGTACTCCGAGCCCATCTTGTGCACGACCACGTCGGGCACGATGTAGCGCGAGTCGTTGCCGCCGAAGCGCCGGCCGGGCTTGGGCTCGAGCCCCATGATCTCCTCGACCGACTCCATGACGCGGTCGAGCGGCAGCTTCAGCGCCCGCGCGATGTCCGGATAGCGGCGCCGGCTGAGGTCGTCGAAGTGCTCCTCGACGATCTCCACCGACACCGGATCCGGGTTCGGGTCGGCCTTCAGCTGGATCAGCAGGCACTCCTGGATCGACCGCGCGGCCACGCCGGGCGGGTCGAACCCCTGCACCATGACCAGGACCTTCTGGACCTCCTCGGCCGTCGTCTGGCAGCGCTGCGCGATCTCGTCCACCTCCGCGCGCAGGTAGCCGTCCTCGTCGAGATTGCCGATGATCTCGGTGCCGATGCGGCGGACCAGCGGATCGTCGGTGGCGTACCGCAGCTGCTCGTCGAGGTGGTCGGTCAGCGAGCTGACCGAGCGGACCATGTTCTCGAAGGGCAGGTCCTCCCGGTCCTCCTGGGCGACCAGCGAGCGCTCCTCGTGGTCGTCGAACATGACGGCCGTGAGGTCGAACGGCAGGTCGTCCGTCTGGCGCTCGGTGGTCGGGGCCGGCGCCGCCTCGCTGCTCAGCGGCTCGGCGGGCGGCGCGGTCGGGACGTCGGGGGCGGCCTGCCCGTCGGGGGCGTCGGTCGTCTCGGGTTGCATCTCCTCGAGCAGCGGATTCTCGAGGAGCTCCTTCTGGACGACCTCCTGGAGCTCCAGCGTGCTGAGCTGCAGCAGCTGGATGGCCTGCTGCAGCAGCGGCGTCATGACGACCCGCTGGCTCTGTCGAAGGGAAAGTCGGGTTTCCATTGCCATGGCGGTTCTCGTGCCCTCGGACCTACAGCGCGAACTTCTCGCCGAGGTAGATCTCTCGGGCTATCGGATTATGGGCGATCTCGTTGGCCGTGCCGGACACGAGGATCTTGCCGTCGTAGAGGATGTAGGCGCGATCGGTGATCGCGAGCGTTTCCCGGACGTTGTGGTCCGTGATGAGGATACCGATGCCGCGCTCCTTCAACCGCCCCACGATCTCCTGGATGTCGCCGATCGCGATCGGATCGATCCCGGTGAAGGGCTCGTCCAGGAGCAGGTACTGGGGCGACGTCACGAGCGCGCGTGTGATCTCCAGCCGCCGGCGCTCGCCGCCGGAGAGCGTGTACGCCGGGTACGGCGCCAGGCCGGTGAGGTCCAGCTCCGCCAGCAGCTCGCGCGCGCGCCGCCGTCGCTCGTCGCGCGGGAGGTCGAGCGTCTCGAGGATCGCGAGCAGGTTCTCCTCCACCGTCAGCTTCCGGAAGACCGACGACTCCTGCGGCAGGTAGCCGACGCCGAGCCGGCACCGCTGGTACATCGGCAGCGAGGTGATCTCCTGCCCCTCCAGGAAGATGCGGCCGCCCTCCGTCGGCAGCAGGCCGACGATCATGTAGAACGACGTCGTCTTGCCGGCGCCGTTGGGCCCGAGCAGGCCCACGACCTCGCCGCGCTGGATGTCCACCGACACGTTGTCGACGACCTTGCGCGCCTTGAACCACTTCTGCAGCCCCTGGGCGACGAGTCCTTCCATGGCCTCAGTTGCTGCACGCCATCGCGGCCGACCGGCCGGCCGCGGGCGCGCCGCTGGCCGTGTCGTCCTTCGCGCCGTCGTCCTTCGGGTAGAAGACGGCCTTCACGCGCTCCTGCTTGCCGCCCTGCACGACGGAGCGGTCCTGCGAGAGGAAGATCGTGATCGTCTCGCCGCTCACCACGTTGTCTTCCTGCCACACGCGCGCGTTGCCGATGAGGACGACCCGCTGGTCGAGATCGTAGTACTCCGCGCGCTGGGCGGTGCCGGTGCGGCAGTCGGCGGTGATGATGCGGACGGCGCCGGTGGACACCGTGCGAAGGATCTTGTCGCCGACCTCGTCGACGTAGACCTCCATCCGGTCGGCGTACTGGACGGAGTTGCTCTGGCGGGCGACCACGTTGCCCGTGAACACGACCAGCCCTTCCTTCCCGAAGCGCTCCATCTTGTCCGCGTCGACCGTCACCGGCTGCTGCCGCTCGCCCTTCGCCGCCGCCGGGGCCGTCGTCGCGCCGGCCTTCGGCGCCGTCGCCGGCGCCGCGGACGCGGACACGGGCAGGAGCGCTATCGCCGCAACGGTCAAAAACCCCACGACGCGGCCGCTCATCGATCCGACCGCTTCGCGAACACCGCGTGCACGCGGCCCAGCACCGTGGTCGCCTCGTCCTTCGTGATCATCTCCATGCCCGCGCCGCGCACGATCGATCCGTCGCGCTGGAATCTCACCGGGGCGTCGGTCCACAGTCGCCCTCTCTCAGCGTCCCAGCGGATGACGCTCGTGTCCAGCCGCAGCCCGTCGTCGGAGGTGATGACGACGTTGCCGCGGATCTCGACGTTCTTGGTCTTCTGGTCGATGTCGCCCTCGTCGCCCACGACGGTCCACGAGCGGTTCTTCTGGAGCACGTGCACGGACAGGCGCCGCAGCGACGTGCGTCCTGCCTGCTCGAACATGAGCGCCTGCTCCGCGCGGAGGCGCCAGCGGACGCCCTTGGTGACCTCCTCGAGGTCGACCTCCTTGATCCGGAGGTCTGCCGAGGAGGGAGACGGGCCGATGGGCTCGACGTCCGCCGCCGACCGACTCCTGACGATCAACGTTCCCGTCAGGAGCAGGACGAAGACAGCCACGACGACGAGGATGCCGCGTGCCACGTTGCGCATAGTGCAATTTCGATACCAGCCTATCACCAAAGCCGCGTGAGGGCGACGAAATACGAGTGCGGCGAGGACGCTAGACGATCTTCGCGCGGAGGATGTCGTGCATGTGGATCACGCCCACCGGCCGCCCATCGCCGTCCGGGACCACGAGGCTCGTGATCGCCCAGGCTTCCATGACCTCGAGCGCCTTGGCGGCCAGCTCGTCGGCGCCGATCGTCTTCGGCGTGCGCGACGCGACATCCGCCGCGCGGACCCCGCCGATCGACTGGGTCCGGAGGTGGAGGCGCCGCAGGTCGCCGTCGGTGATGACGCCCACCAGGTGGCCGTCGGCGTCGATCACGGTCGTCATGCCGAAGCGCTTCTTCGTCATCTCGACGATCGCGTCCTCGAGCGTCGCCTCGCCCCGCACGCGGGGGACGGCGTCGCCGGTGTGCATGAGGTCGGCGACGCGGAAGAGCGCGCGCCAGCCGAGGGTGCCGCGCGGGTGCAGCGCGGCGTAGTCCTCCGGTCTGAGCCCGCGGAGCTCGAGCAGCGCCATCGCCAGCGCGTCGCCGGCGGCCAGCGCGGCCGTCGTCGACGACGTGGGCGCGAGGTTCATCGGGCACGCCTCCTCGGTCACGCTCACGTCCAGGACGACCTCGCACTGCCGGGCGAGCGTCGACTGCGGATTGCCGGTCAGCAGCACGATCGGCACGCCGAGCCGCTTCAGCGGGGGCAGGATCGCCAGCACCTCGTCGGTCTCGCCCGAGTTCGACAGCGCGAGCACGACGTCGCCCCGCGCGACCATGCCGAGGTCGCCGTGCATGCCCTCGGCGGGGTGCAGGAAGTACGACGGCGTGCCGGTCGACGCCAGCGTGGCGGCGATCTTGCGCCCGATGATCCCCGACTTGCCCATGCCGGTCACGATGACGCGCCCGCTGCACCCGTGAAGGAGCTCCACCGCCCGCTCGAAGCGCGCGTCCAGCTTGGCCACCAGACCGAGGATGGCGTCGGCCTCGAGGCGCAGGACGCGGGCGGCGATGGCGCGCACGTCGACCCTCATCGGCGGAGCGCTCCGTGGATCGCGAGGAGCTCCTCCAGCAGCGGGGGCAGGTCGTCGATCCGCAGCATGTTGGGCCCGTCGGACAGCGGGCGCCCGTCGCGCAGCGGGCGGTCCGGGTCCTCGTGCATCTCCATGAACAGCGCGTCGATGCCGAACGCGACGGCCGCGCGCGCGAGCGCCGGCACGTACTTGCGCTCGCCGCCCGAGCGGTCGCCGGCGCCCCCCGGCAGCTGGACGGAGTGGGTCGCGTCGAAGACGACCGGGTAGCCGAGCTCGCGCATGTCGGCGAGGCCCCGCATGTCGACCACGAGGTTGTGGTAGCCGAACGAGGTCCCGCGCTCGGTCAACAGGATCGCCTCGTTCCCCTTGGACAGGAGCTTGTCGACGACGTTCTTCATGTCGCGCGGCGCCACGAACTGCCCCTTCTTGACGTTCACCGGCTTGCCGGTGGCGGCCGCGGCGAGCAGGAGATCGGTCTGGCGGCAGAGGAAGGCCGGGATCTGGAGCACGTCCAGGACCTCGGCCGCCGCGTCCACCTCCGACACCTGGTGGACGTCGGACAGCACCGGCACGCGCAGCGTGTCGCGGACCTTGCGGAGTATGCGGAGGCCCTCGACCAGGCCGGGGCCGCGATAGCCGTTCACCGACGACCGGTTCGCCTTGTCGTAGGAGGACTTGTAGACGAACGGCACGCGCCGGTCGGCGGTGATCCTCAGGAGGCGCTCGGCCGTCATGAGGGCGTGCGCCTCGTCCTCGATCGCGCACGGGCCCCCGATGAGCACGAGCGGCCGGCCGCCACCGATCCGGATCGGGCCGACCGCGACTTCCCGCGTGGTCACCGGCGGCTCCGGTAGTCGAGGCCGGCCTTGACGAACCCGGCGAAGAGCGGGTGCGGGTCCCACGGGCGCGAGCGGAACTCGGGATGGAACTGCCCGGCGACGAAGAAGGGGTGCTCGGGAATCTCGATGATCTCCACCAGCTGCTTCTCGGCCCAGATGCCCGAGATGCGCAGGCCGTTCTTCTCGAGCGTCTTCAGGTAGTCGTTGTTGACCTCGTAGCGATGACGATGGCGCTCGCGGATGATGCCCTCGCCGTAGAGGCGCGAGGCGCGGCTGCCCTCGCTGAGGAGGATCGGGTACAGGCCGAGCCGCATGGTGCCGCCCTTGTCCGCCAGGTGGCGCTGCTCGGGCAGCAGGTCGACGACCAGATGCGGTGCGCTGGGCGCGAACTCCGCGGAGTTGGCGTCGGCGAGCCCGCAGACGTGGCGCGCGAACTCGATCACCGCGCACTGCATGCCGAGGCAGATGCCGAAGTACGGCACGCGCTGCTCCCGGGCGTACTGCACGGCCTGGATCTTGCCCTCGATCCCCCGGTCGCCGAAGCCGCCGGGGACGAGGATGCCGTCGACGTCGGCGAAGTGCGCGGCCGCTCCCTCGCGCTCGATGTGCTCGGCGTCCACCCACGCGATGTCGACGCGGGCCCGGTGGGCGATGCCGCCGTGGGCGAGGGCCTCCACCAGGCTCTTGTACGAGTCCTTCAGCTCGATGTACTTGCCGACGACGGCCAGGCGCGTCGTCGCCGTGGGCGACTTCACGCGCCGCACGACATCCTCCCAGCGCCCGAGGTCGATCGGCCGGTCCTCGAGGCCCAGGCCCTTGACGATGATCTGGTCGAGCCCTTCACGGTGGAAGACCAGCGGCACCTCGTAGATCGTGTCGACGTCCTTGGCGGTGATGACCGCCTCCTCGTCGACGTCGCAGAACAGCGCGATCTTCGACTTGATGCCGGGCGGCAGGTACCGGTCCGTGCGGCAGAGCAGGATGTCCGGCTGGATGCCGATCGCGCGCAGCTCCTTCACCGAGTGCTGGGTGGCCTTGGTCTTCAGCTCGGCCGCGGCGTGCATGAACGGCACGAGCGTGAGGTGGACGTAGAGCACGTTCTCCTTGCCGACGTCCTTCTTCATCTGCCGGATCGCCTCGAGGAAGGGCAGGCCCTCGATGTCGCCCACCGTCCCGCCCACCTCGACGATGATGACGTCGAGCCCGCTCGCGACGCGGCGGATCATGGACTTGATCTCGTCGGTGATGTGCGGGATCACCTGCACCGTCCGGCCGAGGTACTCGCCCCGCCGCTCCTTGGTGATGACGGAGTGGTAGACCTTGCCGGTGGTGATGTTGTGATCGCGCGAGACGCGGCCGGAGGTGAACCGCTCGTAGTGCCCGAGGTCCAGGTCGGTCTCGCCGCCGTCGTCGGTGACGAAGACCTCGCCATGCTGATAGGGACTCATCGTGCCGGCGTCGACGTTGATGTAGGGGTCCATCTTCTGCAGCCCGACCCGGTATCCCCGCGCCTCGAGCAGCGCGCCGATGGAGGCGGATGCCAGCCCCTTGCCGAGCGAGGACACCACACCGCCGGTCACGAAGATGTATTTCGGCGCCACGTCATCCCTTCCTTTCGTCGGTGCGCGTCGGGTCCTCGCGGCTCTTCAACGCTCGAACATAGCGGATTTCCGCCTGCCGGTCGACGAAACGTCCGTCCAAACGTCCGTCCCGCAGCACGCCCAGGACCTCGGTCACGGCGGGGCCGCGCGGCACCCCGCGCGCGATCACGTCGTCGCCGCCCAGCTCGGGCGCGACACGACGCCCCTCGCCGACGTACCACTCGAGCGGCTCGCGCACCGGCGGGTCTTCCGCGAGACGCAGCGCGACGAGCGCGGCGCCGCCGGCGTCGCGCAGCGCCCGTGCGACCGCGCTGCGGGAGGCCGCCTTGGCGACCTGCGAGGTCAGCGCCGGCGCGTCCTCCAGCGCGCGCTGGATCCGGAGACGCGGCTCGCCGCTCAGTCCCAGCCCGTCGAGCACGTGGGCCGCCACCGCCGGCGGCTGCTCGGCCGCCAGCACGAGGGCGACCACCGTGAGCGGCGGCGCCAGCCGATAGGCCGCCGCCCACCGCAGCGTGGCGTCGAGCGCGGCGATGCGGGCCGTCGTGCCGCGCCGTGGGCGCCAGCGCGGGTCGAGCAGGCGGAACACGCCCGCGCGCGCCGCCAGGCCGAGCGCAACGGCCGGCGACGGCTCGGCGAGCAGGCGCTCGAGCTCGGCCGCCACTCGGGCGGCCGAGAGCGCCGGGTACGGCGCCAGCCGCACGGCGAGCGCCTGACAGCGCGCGGTCCACCGGTCCGCCCTCAGGCCGAGCCGGGCGGCGTAGCGCGCCGCGCGCAGCATGCGCGTGGGATCCTCGACGAACGACAGCGGATGGAGGATGCGCAGGCGGCCGCGCTCGAGGTCGGCGACGCCCCCGAGCGGGTCGAGGAGCCCGAACGTCGTGGACGCGAGCTCGACCGCCATGGCGTTGACCGTGAAGTCCCGCCGCCGGAGGTCCTGGGCGAGCGAGCCGGGCAGCACGCGCGGGAGCGCGCCCGGGCGCTCGTACCGCTCGGTGCGCGCCGTGACCACGTCGACGCGGCCGTGAGCGGTCGCCACGGACGCCGTGAGGAAGCGCTCGTGCTCCACGAGCGTGCCGCCGAGCGCGTGCGCGAGCGCGCGCGCGACCGCCGGACCGTCGCCTTCGACCACCACGTCGAGGTCGTGCGCGGGCGCCGTGTCGCCGCGCCACAGATCGCGCACGACGCCGCCGGCGAGGTACGCGCGCGCGCCGTGGGCGGCCGCGAGGCGGGCCGCCTCGGCGAGGACCGCGCGCGCCTCGGCGGGGAGCCCGGCGTTCACGCGCGCCGCGAGCGAGATCGTGCGCGCCGCCGGCCCGCGCGTCACCGCGCCGCCCGGGCGTCCCGCCACGATCACCGCCGGTGCGCCGTCCGCCAGCTCCCGGCGAACGCGCAGCTCGGGCGTCCGCGGGTCGACGACGGGCAGCGGGCGCGCCACCTCGGCCGCCGGCAGGTCACCGAGACCCAGGCTCTCCGCCCGGGCGAGGTCGTCGACCAGCACGTGCGTGCGCGGGCCGCACGCGAGCACCCGGGCGTGGCGGCGGCGGGCCAGGCGCAAGGCATCGCCGGCGGTGATGGTCGGGGGCGCGCTCACGACTGGCGAGTCGACGAGATCGGCGGCGCTGACAGTGACCTGGGGATAGACATGGGCGCGTCGAGCCACGCTCACGCGCTCCACCGCGGCATCCGGGTCGGCCGCGTCTCGCGGGAAGCCTTCCCCCGGTACCGGCGGGCTCCCTCGACTGCGCCGACCGTGAAGTGCACGGCGGATTATATCAGCGCGGTCGTCGCCCCGGCAACATCCGCGAGAGCAGCGCCCGCTCCGGCGAGCGGACGGCGAGGCTGGCGAGCCAGAACACCCCCGCCCCGACCGCGACGACGGCCAGCAGGAGCGCGACGTCGGCGAGGACGCCGCGCCGCGGCGCCAGGAGCCGCGCGCCCACCCCGCACCAGATGGCGACCGGCACCGCCGCCACCGCCGTGCGCAGGACCGAGGCCGCGAGGGCACGCCCGCCGAGCGGGCCGAAGCGGCGGCGCGCGAGCCAGAGCAGCAGGAGCACGTTCACGCCGGCCCCGATCGACGAGGCATAGGCGAGCCCCACGTGACCGAGCGGGCGCATCAGCCCGACGGCGGCGAGGACGTTGGCCGCGACGGCGATGACGCCGACGCGCACGGCGGAGCCGGGCTCGCCGACGGCGTAGAACGCCTGGGCCGCGATCCGCGCGGTGGCGAAGGCGACGAGGCCCACCGCGTAGCCCGTGAGGGCCTCGGCCGTCGCCGCGGTGTCGGCGGCCGCGAAGCGACCGCGCTCGAAGAGGATGCGCGTGATCGGCGCCCGGAGGACGACCAGCCCGACCGTCGCCGGCACGCAGATGTACACGGCGAGGCGCAGCGCGAAATTCAGCGTGCCGGCCAGGGCCCGGGTGTCGCCGGCGGCGGCCTGGCGCGACATGGCGGGCAGCGAGGCCGAGGCGAGGGCGATGCCGAAGACGCCCAGCGGGAACTCCATGACACGGTCGGCGTAGTACAGGAAGGAGATGGCGCCGGGCGGCAGCAGCGACGCCAGCAGCGTGTTGACGAAGACCATCACCTGGACCGCCGCCAGGCCGAACACGGCCGGGACCAGCAGGCGGGCCACGCGCGCCAGCGCGGGGTGACGCAGCTCCCCGGACGGCGCGACGAGCAGTCCGGTGGCACGAAGGTCGGGCAGCTGGACGAGCAGCTGGCCCACGCCCCCGGCCAGGACGCCGATCGCGAGCGCGAGGATCGGCGGGTCCGTGTAGCCGGAGAGGACGAGCACCCCGGTGATCATCCCGGCGTTGAGCACGGCCGGCCCGAGGGCCGCCGCGAAGAACCGGTGCTCCGCGTTGAGCGCTCCCATCGCGAGCGCGGACAGGCCGACGAGGATCAGGTACGGGAACATCACGCGCGTCAGCAGCACCGCCAGGCGCTCCTGGGCCGGATCGGCGGTGAAGCCCGGGGCGATGGCGCGGACGATCCACGGCGCGGCCACGACGCCGACCAGCGCGGTCCCCACGAGCGCGAGCAGCGCGGCGCCGAAGACGGCGCGCAGCAGCCGGCGGAACTCGTCGCGCGTCCGCGTCGACGTGTACTCCGTGAACACGGGAATGACGGCCGTCGACAGCGCGCCCTCGGCCAGCAGGCGCCGCAGGATGTTCGGGACGCGGAACGCGACGAAGAACGCGTCGGTGACCGGGCCGGCGCCGAAGGCCAGCGCCACGATCATGTCCCGCACGAAGCCGAGCACGCGGCTGGCGAGGGTGGCGCCGCCGATGGAGCCGAGGGCGCCGACCACCTGCCGCTCCACCGTCCGCGGCTCCGTCACCTTGTATTCCTCGACGAACTGCGGCATGATTCAGCGCGTTGTCCACGCGCGCGCCGACGCGCGCCCACGGGAGGAACGAGCAGGTGGCGAACACGAAGTCCGCGATCAAGCGCATGCGCCAGAACGAGACGCGGCGGCTGCGCAACCGTACGATCCGCTCGCAGGTCCGCACGGCCGTCAAGACCGCGCGCACGACCCAGGGCGGGGATCTCCGCACCGCGGTCGCCGAGGCGATCCGCTCCCTCGACAAGGCCGTCACCAAGGGCGTGATCCACCGCAACACCGCCGCGCGCAAGAAGTCGTCGCTGGCGCGGCGCCTGCTCGCCGCGACGTAGTCGCGCGGGCGCCCTCACGGCGCCCGTGTCGCGGCCGGTCGCGGCCGGCCGCGCAGCTCGTACAGCAGGTCCACCGCGCGCTCCGCCAGCCGCTCTCCCGCCTGCGGACCGTACACCGACGCGCACGTGACGTACGCCGGCCGCTCGTAGTCGGCCGCCGTCACGAAGTAGCCGAGATAGTCGTTCGAGACGCCGGCGACGAACGCGTGGCCGAAGAGCGCGCGGCCGGCGGTCTTCACGCGCCGGCCGAGCTCCGTCTGCAGCTCGCCCGGCATCACCACCCAGGCGACGTCGCCGAGTGCGACGGCGGTCAGCGTGGCGGCGCGCGGGAACATGGTGCCGAGGGGCAGGCCGAGCGCGTCCGGCACCCAGCGTCCGAGACAGTTCCGGAGGGACAGGGCCGGTGCCGGCAGGGCGATCGTCGTCGTCCGGATCGCGAGCGCCGGCTGCGCGATCGGCGCGGCGGCCCGCCAGCCCTCGAGCACCGCGCCCGCCAGCTGGGCGCCGACGTGCGCCAGCGACGCCGCGCCGTGCTGCGCCGGGCTCACGTCCCCCAGCGCCCCCGCCACGAAGAGGGCCGGCACCCCGAGCGTGCTCTCGACCGTCTCCGAGGCCGCGCCGAGCACGTCGCCGGAGAGCTGCAGGTTGCTGGCGCCCAGCATCGTGCCGTGGATCCCGAAGTTCCACAGCACGGACACGGGCGCGCCGTCCGGCCGCCGCACGGCGAGCACGATCACCTCGTGGTCGAGCGGCTTGTCGAGCCGGCTGGTGATCACCGGCGGGCCGTCGACGGCGGCGACGCCGACCTGCGCGGGAGCCCGCGCCGCCTCCGCCATCCGGACCGCGGCGACGGCCGCGCCGACGATCGCCTCCCGGACGACGCGGTCCAGACTGTCCGTGGCGAGAAGGCCGGCCATCGTCGAGCTCACGTAGCCGCCGGGCCCGGAGTGCGTGTGCGAGGCGGAGACGATCAGGGTCCCCGCGGCCGTGCCGAGGCGCTCGGCGAGCGTGTCGGTGAGCGCGCGATCGACGGCGACGAGATCCAGCGCCAGCCAGGTCACGCGGGTGCCGCCGCGCTCGAGGACGAGCGCGCGTGCCGCGAGGGGATCGCGCTGTCCCACGCTCGGGCGCAGCCAGAAGGCGTGCGGGTAGCGGCCGAGGACGTCGGGAACGAGCAGGCGGCGCTTCAGCCCGCCGTAGCCCGCGAGCGAGGTGCCCGCGGGCAGCGCCAGCGCCACGCGGCCCGCGCCGGCCGTCACGCAGGCGTCGCAGGCCGCGCGCGCGGCGCCGCCGCCGGCGAGCAGCACGACGACGAGCGCGAGCGCCGCCGTCGCGGCCCGCGTCACCGGCACAGATCGACGACGAGGGCCGCCAGCTCCGCGCGGGCGTCGGCGCTCGACTTCACGCGGCGCTCGGCGTCCCAGCAGCGCGCGAGGCGCCGCGCCAGCGCCGCCCGCGGCGCCGCGCCCGGCCCGCGCGCGATGGCGTCGACCACCGGCACCGGCTTGCGGACGACGCGGGCGATCTGCTCGACCGCCTGACCGCGGGCCGCCAGGTCGGCGACGGTCATGGTGGCGCGCACGTCGGCGACGAGCAGCGCCAGCAGCCTCATCGGCTCCTCGGCGGCGAGGAGCCGATCGAGCGTGCGGAGCGCCGGTCCCACCTCCCGCCGCTGGACGGCCCGGGTCAGATCGAACACCCCGCTCAGCCGCTGCTCGCCCACGACGGCGGTCACCTCCTTCACCCCGACCGTGGTGTTGCGGGCGCCGCCGGCGAGCGCGGCCTTGCGGGCCTCGCCCAGCAGCGACGCGGCGTCGTCGCCGACCCACTGCACCAGCAGCCGCGCCGCGTCCTCGCCGATACCGAGCCCCTCGGCCGCCGCCCGCTCGCGGAGCCACGCCTCGAGCGAGCGGCCCTCGCGGACCGGCAGCGCCACCACGGCCGCCGGCGGCAGCGCCTGCAGCAGCCAGTGGTCCGCGCGCCGGTCGCGCGAGGCCGCGAGCGGCTCGTCGGCCAGGAGCAGGAGCGCGGTGGACGGGTTGGGGTCACGGCCGTAGGCGGCCAGCGCGTCCGCCGACTTCGGCGGGAGCGCCTGGGCGCGACGGACGACGACGAGGCGCATCGCGGTCATGAACGGCAGCGTGCTGGCCGTGCGCACGACGGCCTCGCCCGTCGCCTCGCCGCCCTCGAGCACCTCGCGGCCGAGCGCGACCTGCGTCGCGTCCGGGAAGAGGCCGCGCGTGGCGGCGGCGAGCGCGTCGTCCAGGAGCTGGGCGTCGGCGCCGTGGAGCAGGGTCAGCGCGGGCGGGCGGCCGCCGGCGGCGAGCTGCACGAACGCGGCGTAGTCCATCGACGCGCTCAGAACCGGTCGAGCGCCAGGCTCACCACCGAGCGGCCGATCTCGGTGGCCGCCTGCTGCAGGGCGCCGGCCTCGACCGAGATGGTCTGGGCCACGGAGCTGGCCACGCGGAAGTCGGCCTGCTCGCTGAAGTTCGCGTGCTGGAACAGCAGCTCGTTGCGCCGCACGTCGCGCATGCGCAGGTTCAGCGTGACGGCGAGCCGGTACTGCTGCACCGTGAGCGAGGGATCGACCGCGATCGCGCCGACGCTGTAGCCGACGACCTCGCCCTCCAGGATCGAGTCGGCGTCCTCGCGACGCACGACGCGCAGCCGGCCGTTGGTGGCGAAGGCGTCGACGATGGCGCGGGTGATCACGCTCTCGACGGCGGGCTGCTGGGTGCGGTTGACGAACATCGGCACCGCGACCGTCCTGATGTGGCCCGGCAGCGTGCCGTGGAACGAGTAGCCGCAGCCGGCGACCGTCCACGCGAGCGCGGCCAGGGCGACGACCGCGCGCCGGCGTCTCACGCGCGCGTCACGATGTTCACGAGCCGGTTCGCGACCACGACCACCCGCTCGACGGCGCGCGCGCGCACCCACGGCTGGACCTTGTCGTCCTGGAGGGCCAGCCGCTGGATGCGGTCCTCGGGGGCGTCGACGTCGACCTGGAGCCGGCTGCGGACCTTGCCGTCGACCTGGACGACCAGCGTCACCTCCTTGCGAACGAGGGCGGCGGGATCCGGCGTCGGCCACGCCTGCGCGAAGAGGCTCTCGCCGTGGCCGAGCTGCGACCACAGCTCCTCGGTGACGTGCGGGGCGATGGGGCCGAGGAGCAGCAGCACCGTCTCCACCGCCTCCCGCAGCAGCGCCACCCGCTCGCCCGCCGGCATGCGGTCGGCCGCGGCGCTCTCGAAGGCGTAGATCGCGTTGACGAGCTCCATCACGGCGCTGATGGCGGTGTTGAAGTGGAAGTCGTGCTCGATGTCGTCGGTGACCCGGCGGATCGTCTCGTGGATCGTCCGCCGGAACGCGCGGCCGTCGTCCGTGGTCGGCGCGGCGCGGCGCGGGGCGGCCCGGAGCGCGTCCAGGTGCGCGAGGACGAAGCGCCAGACGCGGTTCAGGAAGCGGCTGGCGCCCTCCACGCCGTGCTCGTTCCAGTCGAGATCCTTCTCCGGCGGCGCGGCGAAGAGGGAGAAGAGCCGTGCGGTGTCGGCGCCGAAGGTGTGGATCAGCTCGTCCGGGTCCACGACGTTGCCCTTGGACTTGGACATCTTCGCGCCGTCCTTGATGACCATGCCCTGGCTCAGGAGCGCGGTGAACGGCTCGTCGACCTTCACCATCCCGAGGTCGCGGAGCACCTTCGTGTAGAAGCGGGCGTAGAGGAGGTGGAGGACGGCGTGCTCGATGCCGCCGATGTACTGGTCGACCGGCATCCAGTACTCGGCGGCGGTGCGCTCGAACATGCCCCTGTCGTACCGGGGCGAGCAGTAGCGCAGGAAGTACCACGACGACTCCACGAAGGTGTCCATCGTGTCCGTCTCGCGCCGGGCCTTGCCTCCGCACTTCGGACAGGTGGCGTTGACGAACGAGGCGACGTCGGAGAGCGGCGAGCCGCCCTTCCCCGACAGCTGCACGTCGCGGGGCAGGAGGACCGGCAGCTTCTCCTCCGCCTCGGGCAGCATGCCGCACTGCTCGCAGTAGAGCACCGGGATCGGCGCGCCCCAGTACCGCTGCCGGCTGATCCCCCAGTCGCGGAGGCGGTAGTTCACCTTGGCCACGCCGATGCCGCGCTCGACGATCCAGTCGATCGCCTTGCGCTTGGCGTCGGCGACGGTGAGCCCGTCGAGGAATCCGGAGTTGATCTTGATCCCGTCGCCCGCGTACGCCTCCCCGTCCCAGCCGTCGGGCCGCCGCACGGTCTCGACGATCGGCAGGTCGTGCTGGCGGGCGAAGTCCCAGTCGCGCTGGTCCTCGCCGGGAACCGCCATGATCGCCCCCGTGCCGTAGCCCATGAGGACGTAGTCGGCGATGAACAGCGGCACCGCGGCGCCGGTGAACGGGTTCACGACCTGCGCGCGGAGGCGGAGGCCGCGCTTGGGGCGATCGGCCGCCAGCCGCTCGATCTCCGACTGTCGCGCGACCTGGGCGCGGAACTCCGCGACCGCCCGCCGCTCGGCGTCGTCGGCCGCCAGCCGGTCGACGAGCGGTTGCTCGGGGGCGAGCACGGTGTAGGTCATGCCGAAGACGGTGTCGGGACGCGTGGTGAAGACCCGGACGCTCAGGTCCGGGCGCCCGGCGACGGGCAGCTCGAACTCGGCGCCCTCGCTCCGCCCGATCCAGTTCCGCTGCATCGTGATCACGCGCTCGGGCCAGCCCGTGAGCCGGTCGCACCAGGCGAGGAGCTCGTCGGCGTAGGCGGTGATCTTGAAGAACCACCCCTCGATGTCGCGCGGGGTGACCTCGCTGTCGCAGCGCCAGCACCGCCCGGCCTCGACCTGCTCGTTGGCGAGCACCGTCTGGCACGACGGGCACCAGTTCACGGTCGACCGTCGCCGGTACGCCAGCCCCCGCTCCAGCATCTTGATGAACACGAGCTGCTCCCACCGGTAATAGGCGGGATCGCACGTCGTGACCTCGCGCTCCCAGTCGTAGGCAATGCCCATCTTCTTCAGCTGGGAGCGCATGTAGTCGATGTTCTCGTACGTCCAGATCGCCGGGTGGACGCCGTGCTCGATGGCGGCGTTCTCCGCCGGGAGGCCGAACGCGTCCCAGCCCATCGGGTGCAGCACGTTGAAGCCCCGCATCCACTTGTACCGGGCCAGCAGGTCGCCGATGGCATAGACCCGGACGTGCCCCATGTGGATGCGTCCGGAGGGGTACGGGAACATCTCGAGGCAGTAGAACTTGGGGCGGCCGGGGTCCTCGATGGCGCGGAACTGCTTCCGCTCCTCCCACGTCCGCTGCCACTTCGCCTCGATGTCACGGAAGGGATACCGGTCGGTCGACATTAGGCTTGATTTTTACCAGACTTAGCGAGCAGAGGCAAGGAAACGGGGGGCCGGCGGCGGCCCCCCGTTCGTCGGGCTTACTTCTTGACTCCGAGGTCGGCGAGGGCCTCGTTGGCCTTCGCCAGCGACTCCGCGTGCTTGCCGGACTCGTGCATCTTCTGCGCCTCGTCGAGCTTCGCGACGGCCATCTTCACCTTCGGATCGTCCGCCTTCATCTTCGCAGCCGCCTCCCGCCCCTGCTTGATCACCTTCGGGCAGGAGCTGGCGAGGGCCACGCCGCTCGTGAGCGCCAGGCTCACCGCGACCGCCACCACCGTCAACGTCTTCTTCATGGATTCACCCCCCTGGTGCGCCAGGCTGTCAGACGTCCATCGGCGCGCGCCCATTCAACCACGATCGCGGGTGGCCGGTTCCGGGGGGTGAAAGTGCTCGTAGATCCGCTGCGCCATCCGCGGGGTGACCTTCGGGACGGCGGCCAGCTCGGCCACCGACGACTCCCGCACCCGGCGGGCGGAGCCGAGCGTCTTCAGCAGGCTCGTCCGGATGGTCGGTCCCACGCCGGGAATGGCGTCGAGCGCCGACTGGATCGTGCGCTGCTGCCGCAGCTTCTTGTGATACGTGATCGCGAAGCGGTGGGCCTCGTCCCGGATCTTCTGCAGCGTGTGCAGCGCCGGCGACGTGGGGTCCAGCAGCAGCGGCTCCCGGCTGTCGCCCTGGTAGACCTCCTCCTGCTGCTTGGCGAGCGCGATGACCGGGATGTAGTCGAGCCCCAGGTCCTGAAGGACCTGCAGGCCGACGTTGAGCTGGCCGCGGCCGCCGTCGATCAGCACGAGATCCGGCAGCACCGTCCCGAGCTCCAGCGCGCGCCCGAATCGGCGGCTCAGCACCTCCCGCAGCGAGGCGAAGTCGTCGGCGCCCTCGACCGTGCGCACCTTGAACCGCTTGTAGTCGTCCTTCTTCATCGCGCCGTTTTCCCAGACGACCATGGAGCCGACCTGCTCGGTCCCCTGGATGTTCGAGATGTCGTACCCCTCGATCCGGTTCGGCAGCCCGGGCAGGGTGAGACTGCGCTGCAGCTCCTCGAGCACCGCCTGCTGGCGATTGCCGCGCGAGAGGAGATGATTCTGCAGCGC
>DASUPA010000392.1:0-6485 GCA_036276335.1 Candidatus Methylomirabilota bacterium
TCGAAGACCCGCTCGAGCGTGAAGCCGCCGTTGCCCCGCGCCGTGCGCCGCGCCACGTCGAGGTTCTCCCAGACGGTCAGGTCGGCGAAGATGCGCCGGTCCTCCGGTACGAAGCCGATGCCGGCGCGGGCGACCCGGTACGGCTCCCAGCCGGTGATGTCGACGCCGCGGAAGACGACGTGCCCGGACTGGGGTGGCGTGAGGCCCATGATCGACCGCATGGTGGTGGACTTTCCGACGCCGTTGCGGCCCAGCAGGCACACGCACTCGCCTTCGGCCACCTCGATCGAGACGCCGAAGAGCACCCGGGACAGCCCGTAGGCGGTGTGGAGCGCGTGCGCCTCGAGCAGCGACGTCATCCGTCGTGGGGGGCCCCGACATGGCCCCCCACACCCCCCAGCGTTCGTCGCGCCCCGGGTCAACCGGGGCGCTTCTCTGTCAGGCGTGTTCCGTGTGGCGCCTCGAAGGGGCTTTACCCTCATCGGGCGAGAAGCCCTGGGGTGGGAGGTGGAAGGCCTTGGCGAACTTGCTGGCGAAGATCTGGTAGCCGATCACGAAGACCAGCTCCACCGTGTCGGCCTCGGAGAAGTGCTCCCGCACGCGGGCGAAGCACGCGTCCGAGACGTCGAGGTCATCGCGCACGATCTCCTCGCACAGGGCCAGCGCGGCGCGCTCGCGGACCGTGAAGCGGTCGCTGTTCCGCCAGCGCGGGAGCTCGGCGAGCGTCTCGGGGTCGATGCCTTCCCTCACGCCAACGGCGTGACGGATGTCCATTCAGTACGCGACGTCGTACAGCGTCGCGACCTGGAGCTGCAGGAGCGCGCGCAGGCGGGCGTCGAGCGCGCCGAAGCGCTCGATCGAGGTCCACAGCGCGCCGATGCCGACCATGAGCGCGGGCCGGTGAGCCATCAGGGTCGCCGGCGTCGGGACCTGACCGAACAGTCGCCGGCCGACGGCATACATGCCGCGCACGACGGTCCCGGGACGTTCCACGGGCGTGATCCGGTGAGTCTCCATGGGTGTCCTCCTTGTGACGCTCTCGCGTCACACGGGCAGTATCCCACCCGCGGGGACACCGGTTGTCACATCGCGGTCAACAGTGACGCGTCGGTCGATCGCCCCCCGCCGACGCATCGCCCGGCCGGACCGCGCTCAGGTCTTGAGCTGGCCCGTCACCGCGCGGTGCCAGGTCACGATGCCCGTGTCGGGCGGCGAGCCGCTCAGCATCGTGAGCATCGTCGCGATCTCGCTGCGGTGGTGGTTGCCGTGCGTCACGACGTGCGTGAGCAGGACACCGAGCGGCGTGTGGTACGGACGGCCGGCGGTGTCCTTGTAGTGGATCTCCCGGCCGAGGTCCACGGGTGTGACCGCCTCGACGAACACCTGCTGCTCGGCCACCAGCGGATCCCACGTCGCGCGCAGCGCCGCCATCGACGGAATGTCCCCGCCCGGCAGCGCGCCGGTCGGCTGGCCCTTCCAGCGCGCCAGCCACACCCAGTCGGCCCCGTAGAGGTGGGCGAGCGTGCGGAGCAGCGTCGGAAAGCTGAACGACGCGCCGACCGCGCGGCCGCACGCCTCTTCGCCGAGCGCGGCGGCGACGTCGAACAGCCGGCGGTTGGCCCAGCGGTGATAGGAGTACAGCTCGGCGGGCGTCATTGCGAATCCTGTCCGCTGCGAATGGCGAGGAAGCGCGCCAGCCCGGTGCCGGGCGGCGAGCCGCTCACCGTCGTCAGCATGGTGGCGATCTCGCTGCGATGGTGCGTGCCGTGGTCGGGGACGTGGTGGAGCAGCAGCCCGAGGGGCTGCCGGTAGGCCTTGCCCGAGAGCAGCCGGAAGTCGATGACACGGTCGAGATCGGGCTCGCGCAGCCCGTCGAGGAACGCCTGCTGCTCGCGCTCGAGACGTGTCCACTGCTCTTCCAGCTCGGCCAGCGTCGCCGGCTCGTCCGGGATCGTGGTGGGTGACACGCCCTGCCAGCGCGCGAGCCAGAGGGCGTCGACGCCGTAGACGTGGAAGAACATCCGCCGGAGCGACGGCTCGCTGAACTGGCGGCCGATCTCCTCGGCGGCCCTCGCCTCGCCGAGCGTGGCGGTCACGTCGAGCAGCGTGCGATTCGCCCACCAGTGGTGCTCGTACAGGGCACGGAGCCGGGCCAGGCTCACGACGTCACTCCAGCACCGCGACGGTGTCGCCCTCTTGCACCGTCTGACCCTCGCGCACGCGGATCTCCTTCACGGCACCGGCGCGCGGCGCCTCCACCGGGATCTCCATCTTCATGGACTCCAGCACGATCACCGGGTCGCCGGCGGCGACCGTGTCGCCCGGCTTCGTGGTGACCTGGAAGACGACGCCCGTGATGTGGGCCTTGATCTCCTCAGCCATTGAACGCTCCTTGTTCGACCATCTGGGTGTGCAGGGCACCGCGGCGGAAGTCGGGGTGCGCGGCGATCGTCCGGAGCAGCGGCAGCGTCGTCTTCACGCCCTCGACCGCGCACGCGTCGAGCGCCCGCGCCAGGCGCTCGAGGGCCTGGGCGCGGTCTGCGCCGCTCGCGATCAGCTTGAACAGCAGCGGATCGTAGTGGACGGACACGACACTGCCCTCCACCACCCCGGACTCGACGCGCAGCCCCGAACCGGACGGCAGCGCCAGCCGGGTGACGGTCCCCGGCGACGGCAGGAAGTTCTTCGCGGGATCCTCGGCGTACACGCGGGCCTCGATGGCGGCGCCGTGCTGGACGATGGCGTCCTGCGGCCACGGCAGCGGCGCGCCCGCCGCCACGTCGAGCTGCGCGGCGACGAGGTCGAGGCCGGTCACCTCCTCCGTCACCGGATGCTCCACCTGGAGCCGCGTGTTCATCTCGAGGAAGTAGAAGCCGTGGTCGTTCACGAGGAACTCGAGGGTACCGGCGTTCACGTAGCCGATGGCGCGGGCCCCCGCCACCGCCGCCTCGGTCAGGCCCTGCTTGACGGCCGGCGGCAGGTTGGGCGCGGGCGACTCCTCCACCAGCTTCTGATGGCGCCGCTGGATCGAGCACTCGCGCTCGTGCATGTGGACGACCGTGCCGTCGGCGTCGCCGAACACCTGCACCTCGACGTGGCGGGCCACCTCCAGGTAGCGCTCGACGTAGATCTCCGCGCGTCCGAACGCCGCCTGGGCGCGTCGCGTGGCGGTGGCATAGGCGGCGGGGAGGTCGCCGGCGTGTGCGGCCCGCGCCATGCCGATGCCGCCGCCGCCGGCGGCGGCCTTGAGGATCACCGGATAGCCGACGGCGGCCGCGACCTCGGCCGCCGCGGCCGCGTCGGCCACCGCCTCGGGGCTGCCCGGCACGACGGGCACGCCGGCCGCGGCCATGCGCCGGCGCGCCTCGGTCTTGTCGCCCATGGCGCGGATGGCCGCCGGCGAGGGCCCGATGAAGATCAGCCCGGCGCCCGCGCACGCCTCGGCGAAGCGCCAGTTCTCGGAGAGGAAGCCGTATCCTGGATGGATCGCGTCCGCGCCGCTCTCCCGCGCGGCGGCGAGGATGCGCTCGATGTCGAGGTAGCTCTCGCGCGCGGGCGCCGGCCCGATGGCGATGGCGTGGTCGGCCTCCGCGACGTGCGGCGCGTCGCGGTCGGCCTCGGAGTAGACGGCCACGGTGGCCAGCCCGCGGGCACGGCAGCCGCGGAAGATGCGCCGCGCGATCTCTCCGCGGTTGGCGACGAGGACGCGGCGGAACACGCTCAGCGCGCCGGCGCGGCGGCGACCGGCTCGACCCGGACCAGCTCGGCGGCGGCGATGCGCCAGCCGGCGTCGCACGGCGTCCACCGCAGATGCATGTACCCCGCCACGCGCGCGCCCTCGAGGCGCACCTTCACCAGGCGATGATGCCCGATGGAGGCCAGCGCGACCACGCGGGAGGCCCGCACGCGGTCGCCCAGCCGGTCGTGCGCGGCCTTCAGGCCCGCTCCCGCCGACGGCTCGGCGAGCGCCGCCGCACGCGCCTCGTCACCGGCCTCCACGGCCGCGCGGTACGCGTCGACCGCGGCCGCGAGCGCCGGCTCGAGCACCGACGGCTCGAAGTCGGGCGGCACGTCGACGAGGTCCTGCTCGAACGCCCGGGGCGTTGCCGCGAGCGCCGCCGGGTCGATCAGCACCGACGCGGCGTCTCCGGTGACGCCCCCGGCCTCGGCCAGCGACGCGAGCAGCTGCCGTTCCCAGGCGTCCGCGCGCTCACGGCTTCCGGTGTCGCGCGCGAGACGCGACAGCGCCACGGCGCCGGCGGCGGCGTGGCGGCGCTCCTCCTCGATGCAGCGCTCCAGGATGCGCCGCGTGGGCGGCTCGTAGACCGGATTGGCGACGGCGAGGTGCCGGGCGTAGACGGTGACGAGGTGGGGCTTCAGCACCCGGTAGACGCCCGCGACACGCTCGACGGTCTGCTGCGGTCCCTCCACCGACTCGAGCAGGTCCATGAACGCGGCCACCCGGTCGTTGGCCGGCTCGGATCGCTGCGCGGGCGCGCGGAGCTCGGGCAGCCGCTCGCCCCAGAGGTCGGCGTGCTGTGCGCAGTCCCAGACGTGCCGGCCGAAGAGGAGCTTGGCGGGCAGCTCGGGCGTCAGGGCGATCCAGCCGCCCAGGGTGCGCAGCATGCGCTCCTCGGCGTACCGGTAGTGGCGGATCCGCCGCGCGGAGTCGTCGACGGAGAAGTGGCCGGCCAGGCGCTTGGAGCTCAATACACCTGCGAGCGCTGCGTGCTCTTGATCAGCCGCTCGATCTCCTCGTCGGTGAAGCCCGCCAGCTTGCGCGCCTCCTTGGCGATCGAGATCGGCACCGCGTCGTGCTGGCCGTCCCGGCGGGTGCCGCCGAGGTTGAAGCGCTCGTCGATCGTCTCCTGGAACTCGATGGCCCGGCGCCGGCGCTCCGGCTCGCCGCGCGTCAGCTCGTTGAGCCAGCGCGAGCCCATGCGCACGTGGGTGATCTCGTCGGCGAGGACGTAGTCGACCGACTGCTCGAGGATCGGGTCCCCGATCTTGCCCGCGATGTGGATGAGCTGGTTGAAGACGTCGCACGCGAGCCCCTCGAGCCCGCGGTTGACGCCGGCCACGCGCGCGGCCGCGTCCTCCGCGCAGGCGCAGCGCCAGAGGATGGTGGTCTCGGGAAACTCGCCGAGCCGGCCGCCCAGGTGCTCCAGCAGGCCCAGGTAGGTCTCGACGTGGCGCGACTCGTCCCACACCTGCCGCGCCATGTCCATCGTGAACTCCCACGGCGCCTCGGGAAAGTCGCACACCGTCCGGCCCGCGCCCTCCATGGCCTGCAGCTCGCCCACGAGGATGCCGTGGACGCGCTCGCGCATCGACTCCCGGCTCCCCAGGTCGGGAAAGGGCGACAGCCCCTGCTCGATCTTGAGCTGGGCCACGTCCCGCGCGCGCATGCGCACGAAGCGATCCTCGCGTGCGAGCTTGTCGTAGGCGATCGGCCGTTCCATGGGAGCGTCCTCCTGGACTGAACCGGGATTCATCGCCGAGTGTAGCAGGAGGCGCGCGCAGTGGCGAGCGGCTAGCGCCGGCGTGGGCGGGGCCGCACCAGCGTCGCCGGCCGGATGGCGCCAGCGCCGAAGCGGCCGGTGATGCCGTCCACGGCCCGAGCGAGGCGCTCACGCCGCACCGTGTCGGCGTCGAGGAGGCCGAGCTGTCCGGACTCCGGCGGCCCGAGCGCGGCGGCGGAGACGCCGATGAGCCGCACGCGCTGCACGAGCCGCTCGCGCGCGAACAGGGCCGCCACCCGCCGGTAGAGCTCGAGGCCGTCCTGCGTCGGATCGCCCGTCTGGCTGCGCGTGATCGTGTGAAAGTCGGCGAACCGCAGCTTGAGGGTGACGCGCGTGGCGGCGACGCCGCCCGCGCGCAGCTCGCGCGCGACGCGCTCCGCCTGGCCTCGCAGCGTCGTCTCCAGGCGCGCGCGGTCGTCGACGTCTCGCTCGAACGTCGTCTCGGCCCCCATCGACTTCGGCGCCGTCCACGGCTCCACTGCCCGATCGTCGCGCCCGAAGGCGAGCGCGTGGAGGTCGGCGCCGTGGCCGCCGAGCCGGCTCACGAGGGTCGTGCGCGGCAGGCGCTGCAGCTGGCCGATGGTGGCCACGCCGAGCGCGGTGAGCGAGCGCGCCGTCGCCTTGCCGACGCCCCAGAGCCGCTCGACGGGCAGCGGCGCGAGAAACGCCGCCTCGCGGCCCGGCGGGACGATCACCAGCCCGTCCGGCTTCCGCAGGTCGGAGGCGATCTTCGCGATGAACTTGTTCGAGGCGAGGCCGGCGGACGCGCTGAGCCGTGTCTCCTCGCGGATGCGCTGCTTGATCCGCTGCACGGTGTCCGGCGGCGCGCCGAACAGCGACTCGGTGCCGGTGAGGTCGACGAACGCCTCGTCGACCGACACCGGCTCCACCAGGGGCGAGAAGTCGCCGAGGATCGCCATGATCTCCTCGGACACGCGCGCGTACTTCTCCATGTCGACGGGG
>DASUPA010000393.1:0-6852 GCA_036276335.1 Candidatus Methylomirabilota bacterium
GGACGAGGTGGCCGTAGCCGAGCCGGGTCTTGAGGAACCAGTCGGGATCCGCGAGCGTCTGGCGCGCCGCGGCGACGAAATCCGCCTCGCCGCGCTCGAGGATCGCCTCCGCCTGCTCGAACGTGCCGATGCCGCCGCTCGTGACGACGGGGGTGGTGTGGCCGGCCGCGCGGACGGCGGCGCGGATGCGCGTCGCCAGGGGCACGTTGCGGCCGAACGGGCCGCGCTCGTCCGAGATCACCGTCGGCATGCACTCGTAGCCGGAGCGCCCGGTGTAGGGATAGACGGCCTCGCCGACGCGGGGCTGCCGGGCGTCCTCGAAGCGCCCTCCCTTGGACACCGAGAGATAGTCGACGCCGGCCGCGGCGAACTGCACGCCGAACCAGGCCGCGTCCTCGACGTCGCTGCCGCCGGCCACGACGTCGTCGCCGAGGTAGCGGATGCCGACGACGTGATCCTTGCCCACGCGCGCCCGCACGGCCACCAGCACCTCCCGCGGCAGCCGCACCCGGTGCTCGCGCGGGCCGCCGTAGCCGTCGTCGCGGACGTTGAGGCGCGAGAGGAACGAGGACATCGTGTAGGCGTGCGCGTAGTGCAGCTCGACGCCGTCGAAGCCGGCCTCCCGCGCGCGCCGCCCGGCCTCGGCGAAGAGTCCCGGCAGCACGCGGGGCAGCTCCTCGATCCACGGCAGGTGCGTGTCCCAGATGCGCTCGCGGTATCCGTAGTCGAGCGCCTCCAGCTGCCGCGGCGTCAGCACGGCCTCGAGGAACGGCCGATCGTCCAGCAGGGAGGCGAGCAGGTGCTCCCGGAGCACTCGCTCGTCGGCGGCGAGCCAGGCCGGATCGCGCGCGGCGTCGGCCATGCGGCGGCGCAGCGCCTCGTCGACGCCCAGGTGACGGCGGAAGTACTTCTCGGGCTCCGGCCGCCTCCGGACGGCGACGAAGTCGATGAGCTGGATGAACAGGCGGGTGTGGCCGCCGCTGCGCTCCCGGACGGTCTCGACCAGCCGTCGCAGCCCGGGGACGAACCGGTCGTCGCCGATGCGGAGGAGCGGGCCGCTCGCCACGTCGCGGATGCCGGTGGCCTCCACGACGAGGACTCCCGGCTGCCCCTCCGCGAAGCGCGCGTACCACGCGAGCACCTCGTCGGTGACGAAGCCGTCCTCGGTGGCCCGCCACGGCACCATGGCCGGGACCCACGTCCGCTGCTCGGCCACGGCACGGCGGCCGATCGGCGCCGGCTGGAAGAGGCGGGCGCGCGCGGCCTCGTCCCGCGTCGGCCAGCGCGCCGGCGGCAGCGAGTGCCGGATGCGGAACCGCTCGCCGACGGCCGTCATCTCAGGGGCGGCCCCTGCCGTCCCACGAACCTCGAGCCGGCCCGCCGCGGATCATGGCAGCGCGGCGACGCCCTCGATCTCGATCAGCGCACCCTCGGCGGCGTCGAAGAGGTCACGGGCGCCGACGAGCGTCATGGCCGGGAAGTGCTTGCCGAAGTACTCGCGGTAGACCTCGCCGATCGCCTTGAGGTGCTTCTTGTACTCCGGGACGTCGAGCACGTAGATGGTGAGCTTGACGAGGTCCGTCATCTCGCCGCCGGCGGCGCTCAGCACCGCGTGGATGTTCGCGCAGGTCTGGCGGAACTGCGCGACCAGATCGCCCTTGCCCAGGATGCCGCCGTCGGGGCCCATCGCCACCTGGCCGGCGACGAAGACGAGCCGTCCGCTCTTGACCTCGTAGCCGTAGGAAAAGCCGGCGGGCTTGGGCAGGGTCCGCGGCCGCACGGCGGAGATGTGGTCCTTCATCGCTGAGCTCCTTTCGCAACGGGCTGGGTGCCGTCCAGGACGATGCACTCGCCGCTGGTCGCCGCGTCCTCGACCAGCCGCGCGGCCGCCTCGGCGACCTCGTCGGGCTCGATCAGCCGGCCCCCGGGATTCAGGCGTGCCAGCGCCTGCACGGCGTCCTCGAACGACTTGCCCGTCCTGGCCACGATGTTGTGCGCGCTCTGCCACGTCAGATCCGTCGCCACGTATCCGGGGCAGAGCGCATTGACGGTCACGCCCCGGCCGGCGACCTCCGCCGCCAGCGCACGGGTGAAGCCGACGAGCGCGTGCTTGGAGGCCGTGTAGGCCGTCACGTACGGCGCGCCGTGGAGGCCCGCCAGCGAGGCGACGTTCACGATACGGCCCCAGCGGCGCTCCAGCATGCCGGGCAGCGCCGCCCGCGTGAGCAGGTAGGGTCCGGTGGCGTTCACGCGGAGGTGACGCTCCCACAGGGCGAGGTCGGTCCGCGCCAGGGGCGCCGATTCCGCGATGCCGGCGTTGTTGACGAGCACGTCGATGCCGCCGAGCGTCCTGGCCGTCCGCTCGACGACGTCGGTGATCGAGGCGGGATCGGTCACGTCGAGCGCCAGGGCGACGGCGCGCGCGCCGGCGGCCCGCGCGGCGGCCGCCGTCTCCTCGACCTGTGCCGCGGTGCGGGCGGCGATGGCGACGGCGAGGCCGTCCCTGGCGAGACGCAGCGCGATGGCCCGGCCGATGCCCCGGCCGCCGCCGCTGACGAGCGCGACTCGCGGGTTCACCCCCCCATCTTACGGGCTCTCGACGCACAGGAGGAAGACGAGCGGACGCGTGCCCGTCTCGTGGGGATTGCTGAGGCAGCGGACGCGCGGGGCGGAGGCGGCCGCCCCCGACGTGGACGACGCGCGGCGCTCGGTGGCGGCGCAGCCGCAGGTCGCGGCGACGAGCAGGACGAGGACGAGCAGGCGCGTGATCATGGCGCGCTATTATACGGTCCGCCCATGGCACGCGCGTTCGCCCGTACGACGCTGGCCGGCGCCGTCGAGCGCCTGCGGCCCGGCATGAAGGTGCTCGTTCCGCCCGGGTGCGGCGAGCCCGCCGCGCTGCTGGCCGAGATCTGCCGGCAGGCGGACCGCCTGCGCGACCTCACGCTGCTGGGCGGCATTCACCTCGGTGATTTCGGCTTCGCGCGGCCCGAGCACGGCGCGCTGGCCGCCGCCACCTGGCACATGTCGCCGCGCCTGGAGGAGGCACGGCGCCGCGGGCGCGTCCAGTTCGTGCCGGTGCGCTACTTCGACCTCGTCACGCAGTTCGCGCGCGGCGGCACCTTCGCGCCCGATTGCGTCCTCGTGCACACGACCCCGCCCGACGCGCGCGGCTACCTCAGCCTCGGGGTCGCCGTGGGCGTCGCGCTGCCGGCCGCGCGCACGGCGCCGCTGGTCCTCGCGCAGGTCAATCCGCGCATGCCGCGCACGCGGGGCAACGGCTGGCTGCACCGCAGCCAGGTCGACGCGTACGTCGAGGTCGACGAGCCCCTCATCGAGTACCCGCCGCCGTCGGTGGGCGCCGTCGAGCGCGCCATCGGTCGGCACGTGGCGGCGCTGGTTCCCGACGGGGCCACCGTGCAGGTCGGCGTCGGCGCCATCCCGCAGGCGGTGCTGGAAGCGCTCGACGGCCACCGCGACCTCGCGCTGCACTCGCTGCTCGTCGACGCCTCCGTCGCGCTGGTGGAGCGCGGCGTGGTGACCGCGGCGCGCAAGCCGTTTCACCGCGGCCGGCTCGACATCGCGGAGGCGATGGGGACGCGGCGGCTCTTCGACTTCCTGCACGACAACGACCGCGTCAACATGGAGTCGTCGGCGTTCGTGCACGATCCCGACGTCGTGGCGCGGCTCGAGCGCTTCGTCGCGATCAACTCCGCGCTCGAGGTCGACCTCACGGGGCAGGTCAACGCCGAGACGCTGGGCGCCCGGCAGGTGGCCGGCATCGGCGGACAGTTCGACTTCGTGCTCGGCGCCTCGCGGGCGCGCCTCGGCGCCTCCGTCATCGCGCTGCCCTCGACGGGCGGGCGCGACGGCTCGGTCTCGCGGATCGTGGCACGACTCGGTGCCGGGTCGGCGGTGACGACGCCGCGCTATCTCGCGGACTGGGTGGTGACCGAGCACGGGGCGGCGCGGCTGCGGGGTCTGGGAGAGCGACAGCGGGCCGCGGCGCTGATCGCCGTGGCCCACCCTCGCGTTCGGGAGGAGCTCGACCGTGCGGTTACTTTTTAACCACGTCGATCTTGGCGAAGATCTCCTCGTTCTCGGGAAACCGGTAGGTCTCCTGGTTGGAGTAGACCGTGCTGCCGTTGATGGAGACCTCGAAGATGCCGCCCGCGCCTTCGCGCAGCTGGGCGATGATGCCGTACCTGTCCTTGATCGCGGCCTGCAAACTGGAGGCCTGGGGGAGGTAGTTTCACTCCCCGCAATACAGGATCTCGACGTCCATCCACGCACCTCCTCCCGAGCGGTCTCGACGTCATTGTATAAGAGTGCCACAACGGGACTCAGGATTCGATGCCGCCCGTCCTGATCGACACCGACCCCGGCGTGGACGACGCCCTGGCGCTGCTGCAGGCGTGGGGAACGCCGGCCCTGGCGGTCGAGGCGATCACCACCGTCGCCGGCAACGTGCCGGTCGCCGTCGCGACCCTGAACGTCTTCCGCCTCCTGGCCGTGCGGGAGCCGCGGCCGGCGCCGACCGTGGCGGAGGGGGCCGCAGCGCCGCTGGCCCGGCCGCTCCGGACGGCCACCGACTATCACGGTGCCGACGGCCTGGGGGATCTCGACGACTGGCCCGCGGTGCGTCCCGTGCCGGTCCCGGGCGGCGCGGTCGGCCAGATCGTCGCGGCGGCCCGTCGCCACGGCCGGGCGCTGACGCTGATCGCCCTCGGCCCGCTCACGAACGTGGCGCTGGCCGTGGACGCCGATCCGGAGGCGATGCGGCGGGTCGGGCGGGTAGTCGCCATGGGCGGCGCCGTCGACGTGCCGGGCAACGTGACGGCCGACGCCGAGTTCAACATGCACGTCGACCCGGAGGCCGCGGCGCGCGTCCTGGCGGCGGGCGTGGCGCTCGAGCTGGTGCCGCTCGACGCCACGCGTCAGACGGTCCTGGCGCCGGCGGAGCTCGGGGCCGCGCTGTCCGGGGCCTCCGACGCGCTCGCCGGGCGCGTCCGGCGCTTCACCGCGCACGCGTTCGCCGTGGACGCGCGGCGCCGCGGGCGCGGCATGACGCTCCACGACCCGCTCGCCGTCGGCCTCGCCGCCGACCCGTCGCTGGCGACGTGGGAGGAGGCGCGGCTCGCGGTCGGAGCGGACGGGCAGACGCGGCGCGTCGCGGGCGCGCCGAACGTCCGGATCGCGCGCCGGGTCGATGCCCCGCGCTTCCTGCGCGAGTTCCAGGTATCGCTGTGCCGCGCGTCCTCGTAGTCGGCTCCGCGAACGTCGACTTCACGGTGGCGGTGCCCCGGCTGCCGCGGCCGGGGGAGACGGTCAGCGACGGCACGCTGCTCGTGAACCACGGCGGCAAGGGCGCCAACCAGGCGGTGGCCGCGCGGCGGCTCGGCGCCGACGTGCGGCTGATCGGCTGCGTCGGCCACGACGCCTCGGGGCGGGAGATCATCGCGGCCCTCGGCGCCGAGGGGATCGGCACCGCTGGCCTCGCGGCGAGCCCCGAGGCGGCGACCGGCACCGCGCTGATCATCGTCGACGGCGACGGGCGCAACCAGATCGCGGTGGCCCCCGGCGCCAACCGCGCGCTCACCGCGGCGCACGTCCGCGGGCGCGCGGACGACTTCGCGTGGGCGGAGGTCGTCGTCGTGTCGTGCGAGGTCCCGCCGGCCAGCGTCCGGGCGGCGCTCGCGCTGGCGCGCGAGCGGGGGGCGATCACGATCCTCAATCCGGCCCCCGTCCCCGAGGCCGGCCTCGATTGCCTCGACCTCGTCGACTACCTCACGCCCAACGCGGGCGAGGCCGCGCGCCTGTCCGGCGTCGGCGGCGAGGACGTGGCGGCGGCGGCGCGGGCGGGGGCCGTGCTGCGCACGCGCGGCGCGCGCTGCGTGGTGGTCACGCGCGGCGAGCACGGCGTGCTCGCGTGCGGCGACGAGCCGCCGTGGAGCGTCCCGGCGCCGGCGGTGGCCGCAGTGGACACCACGGCGGCCGGCGACGCCTTCAACGGTGCCCTGGCAGTGGGGCTGATCGAGCGCGGTCGGCTGGCGGACGCGCTCCGCTTCGCGAACGCCGCGGCCGCCCTGGCGTGCACGCGGCGCGGCGCCCAGGCGTCGCTGCCGACGCGCGCGGAGGTGGACCGGGCGGCGGGCTAGTGCGTCCGGCGGCGCTCGAGCGCCTCGAGCAGGCGCTCCGCCTGCTCGATATTCCGTCGCGCGTTCGGGTGCCGCGGCTCCAGGTCCAGGACGCGACGCCATTCCGCGACCGCGTCCTCGAGCCGCTCCTCGCGGAAGTGGCGGATGCCCTCCTGGTAGTGGTGGTCGATGACCTGCCGGCGGGCCTGCTGCACGAGCGTGGTGATGTCGAGATAGTCGGGCTGGAGCCGCGCGAGCTGCCGCAGCGCCCGGTAGCCCTCGTCGTAGCTCTTCTGCTCGAGGAGCGCGTAGCCGTGGCGGTAGAGGGTCAGCTTCTTCAGCTCGACCAGCTCGCGGTCCCCCGGATTCGTCGCGATGTAGCGGTCGATGTCCGCCAGCGCGGTCGCGTACTCCTTGCGGTCGATGGCGTCGCGGATGTCGGCCAGCATCGGATCGATCTCGGGCGGCTCCTCCGAGAGCGGCGGCTGCGTCGGGGCAGGCCGCGCCGGCGGCGGCGCCGGCGTCAGCATGGCGACCGAGCCCGCGGGCGCCGGCGGCTTGGCGCCGGACGGCGCGAAGGGCAGGCCGGGGATCTGCGGGATCTTCAGCGTGCTGCCGACGACCAGCGGGCGCTTGGCCGGCAGGCGGTTCGTCTCCCAGATCACCTCGCTGCGCGTGCGGTCGCCGTAGTAGCGCTCGGCCAGCGTCGACAGCG
>DASUPA010000394.1:0-2092 GCA_036276335.1 Candidatus Methylomirabilota bacterium
GTCTGCAAGCCGGCGAGGCTCCCTGGTCACGTCGAGGCGCACCCGGCGGCGATCGTCGTCAGCGCGCTGGCCGATGCCGAGACGCGCCGGATGCTGCGCGCCCTCCGCGACTGGCGGCGGAGCCCGGCCATCGTCGCGCTCGCCGACGATCCGGCGAGCCTCTGGACGCCCGCGTCCCGCGCGGTCGGCCTCCGCGCGGCGCTGCCTCGTACCGCGACCGCCGAGGAGCTCACGGCGGCGGTGCGCGCCGTGCACGCCGGGCTGTTCGCGCTCCACGCCGCGGCCCTCTCGCCGGCGAGGGCCCGCGGCATGGCGACCGCGCCGGGGGCGCCGCTCACCTCCCGCGAGCACGCGATCCTCGAGATGGTGGCCGACGGCGTCAGCAACCGGGCCATCGCCGCGCGCCTGGGCATCTCGCGCCACACGGTGAAGTTCCACGTGGCGTCGATCCTCGGCAAGCTCGGCGCCGGAACTCGCACCGAGGCGGTGGCGCTGGCGCTGCGCCGCGGGCTCCTCGCCGTGTAGCGACCGGCGCGCGCGAAGGCTCGGGCGCCGCCGCGCTTCAGCCGAGGACCCCGAGGAGCGCGGCCGCCGATACCGGCTTGACGAGGTGGGCGTCGAAGCCGGCCTCCGCGGACCGCCGGCGGTCCTCCGCCTGCCCGTAGCCGGTGAGCGCGATCATCCGCACGGTCGATGCCCGCACGCTGCCGCGCACGGCGCGGGCCAGCTCGAAGCCGTCGAGGCCCGGCAGGCCGAGATCCACCAGCATCACGTCGGGCGGTCGCTCGAGCGCGAGCGCGAGGCCCTGCGGTCCGTCGGCCGCCGCGACGACGTCGTGCCCGAGGGACTCCAGCAGCAGACGCAACGACTCGCGCGAATCGTCGTTGTCCTCCACGACGAGGATCCGGCGCGGCGCCGCCGCGCGCGGCGCGGGGGCGGCCGTCGCCGGGGTTCCCGGCGTCGCGCCCGGGAGCCGGACGACGAACTCCGCTCCCTGTCCCGGTCCCGCGCTGTGGGCCTCGATGGTGCCGCCGTGGAGCTCCACCAGGCGGCGACTCAAGGCGAGCCCGATGCCGAGGCCTCCCAGCGCACGGTCGATCGGCTGGTCGCCCTGGGCGAAGAGCTCGAAGACGCGCGGCAGCACGTCGGGCGCGATCCCCCGCCCCGTGTCCTTCACGCGCAGGATCGCCTGATCGCCCTCCCGCGCCACCGCGATGTCGACCCTGCCGCCGGCCGGCGTGTACTTCATGGCGTTGTCCACGAGGTTCGTGACGATCTGCTCCAGACGGGTCGGGTCGGCGTTCACCGTGACCGGCTCCGTCCGGAGCGTGACGTGATGCTCGCGGCCACGCGCGCCGTCCTGCAGCGCGCGGACAGCGGCGACCGCGACGTCGCCCAGGTCGACGGGTCGATGGTTCAGGCTCACCTTGCCGGCGGTGACTCTCGCGACGTCGAGGAGCTCGTCGACGAGCCGGGCCAGGTGCCGCGTCTGGCGATGGATGATCTGACGGAGGCGCACCTCGGGCTCCCCTCGCCCCCCGCGATGGTCGAGCGCGGCCACGGCGTGGGCGATGGCGCCCAGCGGATTCCGCAGCTCGTGCGAGAGGGTCGCCATGAACTCGTCCTTGGCCCGGTTCGCCTCGGCCGCCTCCCGGTACAGCTGGGCATTCTCCAGAAATATGCCGGCCAGCGCGCTGATCCCCTGCAGCAGGCGCAGCTCGGTCGACTCGAGCGCCCGCCGCTCGCGCCACCAGATCACGAAGAACCCGCCGACGGGCCGCTGCTTGATGGCGATCGGCACGAACACGTCGGACTGGTGCGGAAACCGCTCGTAGGTCGGCCGGTGGACCCGGGCGTCGTTCGCCACATCGCTCGTCCAGACCGGGCGCCGATGACGCCACGCCTCCTCGATGGCCGGGTGGTTCCGGATGGGGATCGGGAACTGCCGGAACGTCGGCAGCATCGCCTTGGGGACGCGATACCCCGCCACGGGCCAGAGGACGTTGTCCCCCGGATCGGCGCGATAGGCCCCGACCATGTCGGCATTCAGCGCGTGCGCGATCTCGCGCGCGACCCGCCGCATCGTCTCGGT
>DASUPA010000395.1:0-4398 GCA_036276335.1 Candidatus Methylomirabilota bacterium
CGCTGTGCCCAGGTCAGCGCCGGACGGCGCCGGTGCCAGTCGGTCGCCTGCTCGTAGGCGTACGCAACGCGGAGAGCCGTGGCCTCGTCGAACGGCTTAGCATATATCATGAGCCCGATCGGCAGCCCGTCGCCCGTGAAGCCGCACGGCAAGGCTACCGCGCACAGGTCGAGGACGTTGCCGAGCGAGGTGTTTCTCAGGTATTGCAGGTTGTGCTCGGCGTAGGTCTCCGGGCTCGCGTCGATCGCCGCCACGGGACGGGCCGCGATCATCGTCGTCGGAACGAGCAGCGCGTCGACGTCGGCGAGCGTCTGGCGGACGCGCCGCCGGAGCGCCGCATACTGCCGCATGACGGCGAAGTAGTCCGGAGCGCTCAGCGTGCGGCCGGGCACCATCCGGTGCGCGACGACCGGATCGAGCTCGGCGAAGTGCTCGTCGAGCAGCGCCCGGTTCACCGTGCAGGCCTCGGCGGCGACGAACAGGGCCCGCCGCTGCTCACCGAACGCCTCGGCCACCTCCGGGATGGCCATCCGGTCCACATGGGCGCCCAGGCCCCGCAGCACCTCGCCCGCCTCGCGGACGGCCTTGTCCACCTCCGGCGCGACGCCGTCGAAGAACACCGTCTCGCCGAATGCGATGCGCAGCCCCTTCACGCCGCGCCGCAGGACGTCGAGCGTATCGATCGGAGCCACGCCCGCGGTCGTCTCGTCCGCGAGGTCCACGCCCTGCAAGGCCTGGTACACCAGCGCCGCGTCCTCGACCGTGCGCGTGAGCGGGCCGACGCTGTCCAGCGTCCAGCTCAGCGGGTACACGCCGGCACGGCTGATCCGTCCGACGGTCGTCTTCAGCCCCACGGTGCCGCACAGGGCCGCCGGAATCCGAACCGAGCCGCCGGTATCGGTGCCCAGCGCCACGGGCGCCAGCCCCGAGGCCACCGCCACGCCGGACCCGCTGCTCGACCCGCCGGGCGCGTGCAGCGTCTCCTGCCACGGGTTGTGAGGGGTGCCGTGGTCGTGGTTGATGCCGACACCGCCGAACGCGAACTGCACCGTGTGCGTCTTGCCGAGCAGCACCATCCCGGCGGCGGACAGACGGCGCACCGCCGCGCAATCGGCGCCCGCGACGTTGTGCGCCAGCAGGCGCGTCCCCGCCGTCGTCGCGAGCCCCGCGACGTCGTACAGGTCCTTCACGGCGAACGGGACGCCGTGGAGCGGGCCGAGGTCATGACCGGCGCGCAGCGCCAGCTCCGCCCCGCGGGCCTGGGCGAGCGCGCGGTCGGCGGTGACCGCGATGAAGGCGTGGAGCCGCGGGTCGAGCCGGCCGATCCGGTCCAGCAGGCGCTCGGTCAGCGCGACGGGCCCCAGCTCGCCTCGACGGATGCGACGCGCGAGGTCGGCGATCGAGGCGAACGACAGGTCGTCGTCGGTCATGCTGGGTCGGTCGTCGTCGGTCATGCTGGGCCGGACTGTAAACCAGGCGCGGCGGCCAGCTCAAGGCATCTCTCTGGCCCCGCGCAAGGGTCGGGCGCGCCGCTATCCCGCGCTTCGGCGACGGGCACGCATGCCTGTACACTGAGCGGGTATGCCCGGCGCGGCACCGTCATCGCAGTGAGCAGTCCCGGCCACTCGCAGCCCGGCGACCTCGTCCACGAGGTGGCGCGGCGCCGGACGTTCGCGATCATCTCGCACCCCGACGCCGGCAAGACGACCCTCACGGAGAAGCTCCTGCTCTATGCCGGCGCCGTCGAGCTCGCCGGCGCCGTCCGCGGCCGGAAGAACCGCCGGCACGCCACGTCGGACTGGATGGCGCTCGAGCAGCAGCGCGGCATCTCGATCACGACGACGGCGCTGCAGTTCGAGTACGACGGGCGGCTCCTGAACCTGCTCGATACCCCGGGGCACCAGGACTTCAGCGAGGACACCTACCGGACGCTGATGGCGGTCGACAGCGCCGTGATGGTCCTCGACAGCGTCAAGGGCATCGAGCCCCAGACGCGGAAGCTGTACGACGTCTGCCGCAGCCGTGGGCTGCCCATCCTGACCTTCATCAACAAGCTCGACCAGCACGGCCGCGATCCGGTCGACCTGCTCGACGAGATCGAGCGCGTGCTCGGCATCGCCGCCGTGGCGGTGAACTGGCCCATCGGCCAGGGCGCGCGCTTCCAGGGAGTGTACGATCGCCACCGGCAGGAGGTGCTCCGCTTTCAGCGGACGGAGCGCAACGAGCGGCGCGCGCCCGTCGTCGCCGTCCCGCTGGACGACGCGCGGCTCGCCGCGGAGCTCGGCGACGATGCCGCCCGCGCGCTCCGCGACGACGTCGCGCTGCTCGACGCCGCCGGCGCGCCGTTCGACCGGGACGCGTTTCTCGGCGGCAAGATGACTCCCGTGTTCTTCGGCAGCGCCCTGAACAACTTCGGCGTCGAGCCGTTCCTGGCGGCGCTCGTCGACCTGGCGCCCCCTCCGGCGGCGCGGGTCAGCAACGGCCGGGCCGTCGAGCCGACCAGCGAGGCGTTCTCCGCGTTCGTGTTCAAGATCCAGGCGAACATGGACCCGCAGCACCGCGACCGGATGGCGTTCCTGCGCATCTGCTCGGGCCGGTTCCGGAAGGACATGGTGGTGCACCACGCCCGCCTCGACCGCACCATCCGGATGACGCGACCGCACCGGCTGTTCGCGCGCGATCGCGAGACGGTCGAGGAGGCGTTCCCGGGCGACGTCGTCGGTGTCGTCAATCCGGGGCTCTTCGTGATCGGCGACACGCTCGGCGACGATCCCTCGCTCCGCTTCGACGCCATCCCCAAGTTCGAGCCGGAGTGCTTCGCGACCATCCAGAACGTCGCCGTCGACAAGTACAAGCGCTTTCACCGCGGGCTCACCCAGCTGGAGGAGGAGGGCGCCATCCAGGTCCTCGTCTCGGCCGACACCGGCCAGCGCGACCTGGTCCTGGCGGCCGTGGGCGAGCTGCAGTTCGACGTCGTGGCGTCGCGCCTGGAGAGCGAGTATGGCGTGCCGGTCGCCATCGACCGCCTGCCGTACGTGGCGGCGCGCTGGATCGCGGCCGATCCTGGGGTGATCGCCGACATGCGCTGGCCGTACGGCGGCGTGCCGAGGCTCCGCGACCGGGCCGGCCGCCTCGTCGTGCTCTTCCGGTCGCTGCGCGATCTCGACTACTGTGTCGAGCGCAATCCCGGGGTGGAGCTCAAGCGGCTCGCCTGACGGCGCCTCGGCGGGAGCGAGCGGGCTGCCCCGCCGCGCGCGCCGCGAGACCGCCGTGCTGTCCTATCGCGCGCCGGCCGCCTGCTGCTGCGGATAGCAGCGCGCCAGCCACTCCGGGACGCCGCCCCGGGCCACGAGCCGCACGGGCACCCCGGCGCGGTCCAGCAGGCTCGCGGCGATCGACGCCCGGTGCCCGCTCGCGCAGGCGGTCCACACCTCCCGGTCCCGCGGGATCCGGTCGAGCCTCGCCGGAAGATCGCCGAGGTGTACCTGAAGGCTCCCGGGGACGCTGCCGGTCTCCCACTCCAGGGGCTGGCGGACGTCGAGGACCTGGACGGGGCGCCCGGCGAGATAGGCATGGCAGAGATCGTCCACGTCCGCCGTCGGATAGGCACGCACGGGACGCTCGCTGGACCGCCAGGCGTCCAGCCCCCCGTCGAGGTAGCCCTCGACGCGCTCGTAGCCGATCCGGATGAGCTGCGTCGTGGCCTCCTGCAGCGCGGTGTCGACGGGATCCGGCAGGAGCAGGACCAGCGGGCTGTTGAACGGGGTCACCCACCCCACGTAGGTGCCGAACATGGAGTCGAGCTCGATGTTGACGGATCCCGGCACGTGCGCCTCGGCGAAGGCCTGGCGGTCTCGCGCATCGACGAGCCAGGTACCGGCCTCGAGCCGCCGCGCCACGTCCTCCGCCGCCCGGGCGGGCGGCCGCGGCAGGCCGTGCAGCACCCTCGGGCCGCGGCGGTTGATCGGCGCGATGTGCGGATAGTACGCGGGGTAGGCGCGAAGGCCGCTGAGCTGCTGACGGACGAACGCGTCGACGTCGCGAGGAGCGAGCGCGGGGTTCCGGGCCAGCTCGTCGCCGATCGTCGACGTCCGCTCCATCGACGGCACGCTGGCCGTGCAGAAGCTGCCGGCTCCGTGCGTGGGCAGAAGCTGCACGTGTGGCGGCAGGCCGCCGAGCCGGCGGACCGACCCGAACTGCGCGCGGGTCAGCTCGTCGGCGACGTCGGTGCCCAGGAGGTCCGTCCGTCCCGCGCTCCCCACGATCAGGCTGCCGCCGGTGAACACCGCCACCGGATCGCCGGCGCCGTCCTCGTAGACGAGCCAGGAGATGTGCTCGGGGGTGTGGCCCGGGGTCTCCATGGCGACCAGCCGGACCGCACCCACCCGCACCTCGTCA
>DASUPA010000396.1:0-4516 GCA_036276335.1 Candidatus Methylomirabilota bacterium
CGTGTAGACGTCGATGGCGGTCACGTCCGGCCAGTCGGCACCGAGGCCCCGGAGCCGCGTGCGCATGACGTCCATCACGAAGGCCGCCTTCTCGCGGATCGCGTCGGGCGAGGTCTCCCCGCGCCGCACGATGCGCTCGGCCGCCAGCTCCACGACCTCCCCGGAGCCGGCCACGACGAACGTCGGCCGCGTCGCCGCCCCAGGCACCGTGTAGGCGAACCCGTAGAGCGCTGGCGCGGAGGGCGCGCCCACGAGGGGCGCCACGTTCGTGCGCGCGATCGGGTTGGCGCCGTCCACGAGCAGCCCCCACGAGTCGAGCACCGCCCGGTAGCCGGCGTTGAACTCCGCGAAGCCCTCGAAGGTGAACGGCTTCGGGCTCCGCAGCGCGATGGCGCACAGCACCGCGCGCGGCCGGCCCTCGTCGCGGAGATGACCGTCGATCAGCGCGAAGCCGTCGCGCCAGGGCACCGGCGCCCGCAGGGTGACGTGAACCACCTGGTGGTCGTCCGCCGCCACGACCCCGGACGAGTAGGGTGCGATCCCGGGCAGAAAGCGATAGTGGCCGGCCGCCACCTCGCGGGTGGGCGCCGTCACGCCGAGCGCTGCGGCGTCGCGCCGGGCTGGAGTAACGCGAGGATCTCGTCCACGCTCGGGATCTCGTTCATGCCCTGCTCGGTCGCATAAGGGTTGGTGCGCGTGTAGCGCACGACGCCGTCCCGGTCGAGGATGAAAAACCCCATGTCGCTGTCATGCAGCACCGCGGGCAGCTCGGCGAGCGTCGTTCTTGGATTGCCGATCTCGGCCGTCGGCATCTTCATCTTCGAGGACGCGTACAGCAGCTTCGCGTACCAGGGAAGCGAGTGCGATCGGATCGCGAGCCCCCAGTCCCGATGCACGCGGTAGTCCGGGTCGCACAGGTACGGGAAGGGGATCGGGAAGTGCGAGGCGTAGAAGCGCGCGCGCTCCGGCTTCGTCGGTGTCACCTGGAGGATCTCGGCGTCGGCGGCGCGGAGCCTCGGGTACCCGCGCGCGAGCTGCGACATCTGCGTGCGGCAGAAGGCGCAGCCCATGCCCTTGGTGAACCAGACGATGACGTTTCGTCCGCGGTAATCCTCCAGGGAGACCTCGCCGCCGTGGCCCGCCGGCAGGCGGAACGTCGGTGGCCGTTGTCCGATCTTCACTGTCTGCATCGACGACTCCTTCAGCAGAGGAACGGTAGAACGAGAAACGTGTCGCTGGTCCAGCCGGTCGCCTGCTGCACCTCGCGGCTCTTGTCCAGCCACTGCTCGGCATCCGCATCGTCACCGGCCTCGATGGCCAGGGTGGCGAGGCCGTCGTAGCACGGAAACAGCAGCTGGGGCTCGCCGACCTCGCTGGCGACCTGGAGCGCCTCGCGATAGTACCGCGCGCTCTGCGCGTGGTCACCCCGGCATTGATAGATCTGCGCCAGGATGATGAGCGGCACGGGCAGGTGGCTGCGCTGCCCCAGCCGCCGGTCCATCTCGACGGCCGCTTCCGCCGCCTTGATGCCCTCGTCGTAGTCGCCGGCCAGCGTGCAGTGCCCGCCCGCCAGCGTGCAGAACAGCCACGCCTGCTGGAGCTGGTCGCCGATCCGCTGGGCCAGCGCCAGCCCCTCGCGGCAGTATTCGCTGGACCGCGCGTGGTCCAGCGTGGCGTACATCACGGCCAGATTGCTGTAGGCGCGGCACGCGACCGAGCCCAGCTGGTGGGCGAGCGCGGTCTCGAGGCTGCGCCGCACGTAGGCCGCCGCCTGCTCGAGGTCGCCCGCGCGCGCCATGGCCACGCCGAGGGTGTTGTAGGCGTGGGCGACCACGTCCGGCGCCCCGAGCTCGTTGCCCAGGGCGAGCGCGCGGTGTGCCCACTCCGTCGCCCGCGCGTGGTCGCCCAGGCGGAAGTGGATCCGCCCGAGCTCCTGGTAGAGCCGCGCGGCCTCGGCGTTGTTGCCGTCGTCGCCCAGCGCCGCGCGGCCGCGCTCGAGATGGTCGAGCGCCTGCGGCCGGTCGCCCGCGTCCCAGGCGGCCGCGGCCATCTTGCGGTGGAGCTCCGCCGCGCGCCGGCCCGTGCCTGCGTGCCCGACGCCGGCGAGCGCCTCCGCCCACTCGCGCTGCGCCCGGGCGAGCTCGCCGCGCGCGTACGCGGTGTCCCCGAGCCGGTCGTGCACGAGCGCGCGGTGCGGCGGCTCCGCGCGGTCCAGCGCCTGCCGGTAGTAGCCGTCCGCGTCGTCGTAGGCGAAGAGACTCCGGGCGCGGTCGCCCGCGAGGACGAGATAGTGCAGGGCCTTGTCGCGGTCGGGGCTGCGGGCGTAGTGGCGGGCCAGCTCCTGGAGCGCCTCCTCGGGCCGTTCGACGGACAGGCGCTCGAGCGCCTGGCCGGCGCGCGCGTGCAGCTCGGCGCGGGACTTCACGAGCAGTCCCTGGTAGGCGACCTGCTGGACCAGCAGGTGCACGAACCGGTAGCGCTGCTCGGGAAAGAGCGCCGTCTCGCCGAGCAGGTCCGCCCGCACGAGGGCCGCGAGCTCCGCGTGCACGTCGACGTCCGGCGGCGCCACGGCCTCGAGCAGCGGCAGCGCGAACTCGCGCCCGAGCACCGAGGCCACCTGCAAGACGCGCTTGGTCGGGTCGGGGAGGCGGTCGATCCGCGCGGTCAGGACGTCCTGGATGGTCGCGGGGACCTCCGCCTCGGCGAGGTCGGCCTCCTGGGCGTCGACGAGGAGCCCTCGGTCGGCCAGGTAGCCGGTCAGCTCCTCGATGAAGAGCGGGTTGCCCTCCGCGCGCTTGGCGATGAGCTGGTGCGCGGCCGGCGCCACCTGCGCCCGATCGTACAGGAGCCGGACCATCTCCGCCGTCTCCTCGTCGGTGAACGGGTCCAGGACCAGCCGCTGGTGAAAGGCGCGGTTCTCCCACGCGGGTGCGTAGCCGTCGCGGTAGGTGCAGGCGAGGAGGATGGCGTGCGCGGCGATGCTGTCCACGACCGCGTCGAGGTAGTCGCGCGAGCCGCTGTCGATCCACTGCAGGTCTTCCAGCAGCAGGAAGAGCGGCCGCCGCTCGGCGCCCCGCAGCGTGAGCGCGCGGACGGCCTCCACGAGCCGTCGCTTGCGCTGCGCCTCGTCGAGTCCCTCGACGTCGAGCTCGTCGGCGGGCAGCGCGAGCACGTGCTTCAGGTAGGGGATCGTCCACTCGAGATCCGGAGCGAGGCGCCGCACGCCTTTCTCGACCTTCTGCACCTGGCTCGCCTCGGCCTCGCCGTCGGCCAGGCCGAAGTTGGTCTGGAGCAGCTGCGCGATCAGGTGGAAGGGCAGCGCTTCCCGGTGGGGATGGCAGCGGGCGGCGAGGAACGTGACCGCGCGCTCGTCGAGGTGGCGCCTCAGCTCGTAGACCAGCCGCGACTTGCCGATGCCGGCGGCGCCGACCACCGAGACCACGTTGCCCCGCCCGCGACGCGCCTTGTCGAGGGCGTCGCGCAGGAAGGCGAGCTCGCGCCGCCGCCCGACGAGCTCGGTGAGGCCGCGCTCGACCGCCAGATCGAAGCGCGCGCGCCCCGTGCGCTGGCCGGTGACGGCGAAGGTCGGGAGCGGCGTCGGCAGGCCCTTCAGCGTCACCTCGCCGGCGGGCTCGATCGTGAAGTACCCGTCCACCAGCCGCTTCGTCGCCTCGCTCAGCCGCACGCCGCCGGGCGGCGCGATCGCCTGCAGCCGGGCGGCGAGGTTCACCGTCTCGCCCTGCGCCGTGTAGTCCATGCGCAGGTCGTCGCCGATCTTGCCGACCACGACCGGCCCGGTGTTGATCCCGATCCGCACCGCGAAGTCCAGCCCGCGCTGGCGGCGCAGCGACTCGGCGTACTCCGCGATCGCCCGCTGCATCGCCAGCGCGGCCGCGACCGCGCGGACGGCGTGGTCCTCGTGGGCGATCGGGGCGCCGAACAGCGCCATGACGCCGTCGCCGGTGAACTGGTTCACGGTGCCCTCGTAGCGGTGGACCGCGTCCAGGAGCCGCTGGAAGCACCCGTCCATGATGGCGTGGAGATCCTCCGGGTCCACCCGGGCGGAGAGGGCCGTGAAGCCGGCGCAGTCGACGAACACGACCGTCACCTGCTTGCGCTCGCCCTCCACCGCGCTGCGGGAGGTCAGGATGCGGTCGGCGAGGTGCTTGGGGGTGTACCCCGTGGGCGGCTGCACGGCGCGCGCGGGACGCGGCGCCGCCTCGGCGACGGCGACCGGCTGCCCACACTCGTCGCAGAACTTGGCGGCCGGCCGGAGCGGCGTGCCACAGCTCGGGCACGCTCGCGGCAGCGGCGCGCCGCAGTTGTCGCAGAATCGCGCGCCGGCTCGGTTGTCGTGCCGGCACTGGGCGCACGTCATCCCGTCATCCTCGGCTCACGCCCGGCGCGGGAGGCTCCGCGCCGCCGCCAGCAGCTCCGCCGCGCTCGGGAACCGCGCCACGTCGCCGACCCCCTGCTCGGCCTCGATGCTGGTCCACCGCACGATGCCGTCTCGATC
>DASUPA010000397.1:0-6868 GCA_036276335.1 Candidatus Methylomirabilota bacterium
CCGCTGGCTCCGCGTCGGCGCCATCGACAACACCCTGAACTTGACGCGGTTCGTCTGAGACCGCAGGTTCGAGCGCGGGCTTCGCCCGCGCCATCCTGCTTCTTCGCTCTGGGGGAGGCCTCGGAGGGGGCCGCCCAGGCCCCCTCCGATTCAGAGTAGTGTTTCCGCCAGCCGCGTGAGCTCGGCGGCCATCTCGGCGTCGGTCCTCACGGCGTTCGGCCGGACGACCACCCGATCGGCGCCGGCGTCGTGGAGGCGCTTGATGTGTTCGCGGTCCGCCGGCTGCCCGTAGACGGAGATCGTGATGGCGGCGGGATTGCGCCCCGCCTCCTTCGCCAGCCGGTCCAGCGTGGCGCGGCTCTCTCGCAGCTGCTCGGGCGTCACGCGGTTGGGCAGCCAGCCGTCGCCCCAGGCCACCACCCGCTGCAGCACGTTCGTCGCGGCGCCGCCGAGCAGGATGGGCGGGTGCGGCTTCTGGGCGGGCTTGGGGTTCGACTTCACCGGCGGGAAGTCGTAGTACCGGCCGTGGAACTCCGCCTCCGCCTTCGTCCACAGCTCCTTCATGGCGAGGATCGACTCGCGCGTCTGCGTCCAGCGATGCGCGAAGTCGCCGCCCATGATCTCCGTCTCCTCCTTCAGCCAGCCGGCGCCGATGCCGAAGAGGAACCGGCCGCCGCTGAAGAGATCGAGCGTGGACACCTCCTTGGCGAGCAGCAGCGGGTGGCGCTCGGGGACGAGCACGATGCCGGTCGCCAGCCGGATGCGGCTCGTCGTGCCGGAGGCGCGCGCGAGCGCCACGAACGGATCCACGAAGTGCGCGTAGGTCTCGGGAATCACGCCGTCCTCGGACCCCGGGAAGCGGCTCGTGGTGCGGACCGGCATGAACGGGTGCTCGGCGCACCAGAACGACTCGAAGCCGAGCTCCTCGGCCTTGCGGGCCATCGCGCCGGGATCCACCCAGTACGCCGGGAGCGGAACGGAGACGCCGACGTTCATCGCGCTATCCTCCCCAGACGTCGCGGGCCACGTCCACGACGCGCTCGAGCTTGCGCCACTGCTCGTCCTCCGTGAGGGTGTTGCCGTGGTGCGTGCTCGCGAAGCCGCACTGCGGCGACAGGCACAGCCGGTCCAGCGGCACGTGCTTGGCGGCCTCGTCGATCCGTCGCCGGAGCGCGTCCTTCGACTCGAGCGCGCCCGACTTGGTGGTCACGAGCCCCAGCACGACCCGCTTGTCGGGCGGCAGCAGGCGGAGCGGCTCGAATCCCCCGGCCCGCTCGGTGTCCCACTCCATGAAGAAGCCGTCGACCGGCAGCGAGAACATCGCCTCCACCACGGGGTCGGCGTAGCCGCCCTGCGCGAACCAGGTGCTGCGGAAGTTGCCGCGGCACGTGTGCATGGTCACCGTCATGCCGGCCGGCCGCCCGGCGAGCGCGGCACGGATGGCGTCGGCGTAGACGCGGTGGAGGGTCGCGGGATCGTCGCCGTTGGCGCGGAAGTTGTCGCGCACGCGCGGGTCGCAGAGGTACGCCCAGCTCACGTCGTCGAGCTGCAGGTAGCCGCAGCCGGCGGCCGCGAGGTGGCCGATCGCCGTCCGGTAGGCGGCCGCCGCGTCCGCCCAGAAGGCGGCGAGATCGGGATACGCCTCGCGCGAGATCGCGTTCCGGCCGCCGCGCAGGTGGAGCATCGCCGGCGACGGGATCGTGAGCTTGGGGGTGGCCGTCCGGGCCGCGGAGGCGAGGAACGCGAAGTCGTCCGTCATGATGGGCCGCGAGCACCGGACCGCCCCGGTGACGGTCGCCATCGGCGGGACGTCCTCCGCCTGGAACGTCATCCCGACCGGCGCCGCGAGCCCCACGCCGTCGAGCTGACGCAGGAAGTCGAGGTGCCAGAAGTCGCGACGGTACTCGCCGTCGGTCACCAGCCGGAGCCCGAGCGACTCCTGCTTCGCCACCGCCGCGCGGATCAGCCGGTCCTCCACCTCGCGGAGCCCGGCGGCGGACAGGGCGCCGCTCCTGGCCCTGGCGCGCGCCTCGCGCAGCTCCGCGGGCCGGAGCAGGCTGCCGACGTGGTCGGCGCGGAACGGGGGCGTCTCGGTCATGGGACTCTCCTTGCCGCGTCAGTCGAAGATCACGCCGCCGTCGACGTTGAACGACTGGCCCGTGATGTTGCGCGCGCCCGGCGACGCCAGGAAGACCGCGAGCGCGGCGACGTCCTCGGGCTCGTTGGGACGGCCGAGGGGGATGGCCGCGTTGCGCCGGCGCTTCATTTCCTCGACCGGGACGCCCTCCATCCGGGCGCGCGTGGCGACGTTGTCCTCCGAGAGCGCGGTGACGGTGGTGCCGGGGCAGATGGCGTTGACGTTGATGTTGTAGCGGGCGAGCTGCTGGGCGGCGGTGCGGGTGAGCGAGATGACGCTGCCCTTGCTGGCCGCGTAGATCGCGTTCGACGTGCCCGCGTAGCCCTTGCCGGCGATGGAGGCGATGTTGAGGATCACGCCGCTCCGCCGCGGGATCATCTCGCGCGCGACGCGCTGCAGGCAGAAGAACACGCCCTTGGCGTTCACCCGCATGATGCGCTCCCAGTCGGCCTCCGTGAGGTCCATGATGTCGGCGCGCCGCGTGACGCCCGCGTTGTTGACGAGGACGTCCACCTGCCCGAACGTGGCGATCACGCGGTGGACCATCTGGTCGATGGCGGCCACCTCGCCGACGTCGGCGGCCAGGGCGAGGCTCCGGCGCCCGAGCGCGGAGACGGCGTCTGCCGCCGCCTTGGCGGCGCCGCCCTCGATGTCGACGGCCGCCACGTGGGCGCCGGCCTCGGCCAGCGCAAGCGCGATGGCCTTGCCGATGCCGTTGCCGGCGCCGGTGACGATCGCGACACGGTCCGCCAGCGTCATCCTCGGGGGGACCTCCAGCCCATGGGTGCTGCGAGGATACCCCAGGTCGCGCCGGCGCGGCCGGGCCCGGTCGCGGATATACTCGGTCGGCGCAGCTCCCAGGGGAGGTGGCTCGTGAGCAACACCGCCGTCGTCGTCGATCCCGAAGCGCCGGGCCGGCTCGTCGTCCGTCCGGTCCCGGATCCCGTTCCCGAGCGGCACGAGGCGCTGGTCCGCGTCCGCGCCATCTCGCTCAACCGGGGCGAGGTGCGGCGGGCAGGGCTGGCCGCCGCCGGCTGGCGTCCCGGCTGGGACCTCGCGGGCGAGGTGGAGCGCGCGGCAGCCGACGGCTCGGGCCCGCCGGCCGGGACCCGCGTCGTCGGCCTCCTGGGCGAGGGCGCGTGGGCGCAGCGCGTCGCGGTGCCGACGGCGGCGCTGGCGCCGCTGCCCGACGCGGTGACGCTCGCGCAGGCGGCCACGCTGCCGGTGGCCGGGCTCACGGCGCTGTACGCGCTGGCGCGGGGCGGCCTGCTCCTCGATCGCCGGGTGCTCATCACCGGCGCCACGGGCGGCGTCGGCGACTTCGCCGTGCAGCTCGCCCGCCTGGCCGGCGCGCACGTCACGGCCAGCGCGCGGCGGGAGGACCAGGCGCCCGCGCTGCGCCGGCTCGGCGCGCACGCGGTCACGGTGGGCGACGAGATCCCGCCGTCGCCCAAGTACGACCTGGTCCTGGACTCCGTGGGCGGTCGCACGCTCGGCACGGCGCTGGCCGCCCTGGAGCGCGGCGGCACGTGCGTGAACTTCGGCGTGTCGGCCGGGGCGGAGGTGACGTTCGACGTGCGGACGTTCTTCATCGGGGGACGGGCGACGCTCTACGGGTTCTACCTGTTCCAGGAGCTCGGCACCGAGCCGGCCTCGGTCGGGCTCCGGCGCCTGGCGGCGCTCGTGGCCGGCGGCCAGCTGACGCCGCACGTGAGCGTCGAGCGGCCGTGGAAGGAGATCGCCCAGGTCGCGCAGGACCTGATGGACCGCCGCTTCCCCGGCAAGGCCGTGCTCACGGTCGACTGAGGGCGCCGTGACCGTCACCGCCACGCGGCTCACACCCCACTTCGCCGCCCGGATCGACGGCGCCGACGTCACGCGGCCGCTGGACGACGCCGCCTGGAGCGCCATCCGCGCGGCCCTCGACGAGCATTCCGTCCTCGTCTTCCACGGAGCGCCCATGGACGACGAGACGCAGATCGCCTTCAGCCGGCGCTTCGGCGCGCTCGAGGTCACGCGCAGCATGAACCCGGCGGCCGGCACGCCGTTCGCGCGGCAATCCAACCTGGACATCAGGACGGGCGAGGTCATCCCGCCCGACGACCGGCGGATGATCTACCAGCTCGCGAACCAGCTCTGGCACAGCGACAGCTCCTTCAAGCCCGTCCCGTCGCTCTGCTCCCTGCTCTCGGCGCGGATCGTGCCGCCGGAGGGCGGCGCGACGGAGTTCGCGAGCACGCGCGCCGCGTATCCCTCGCTGCCCGACCGCCTGAAGCGTCTCGCCGAGCGGGCCGTCGCCGTCCACGACTTCGCGTGGTCGCGCGACCAGATCCGGCCCGGCTTCTTCACCGACGCCGAGCGCGCCGAGTACCCGCCGGTGCGCCATCCCCTCGTCCGCGCCAATCCCGTCAACGGCCGGAAGTCGCTGTTCCTCGGCGCGCACGCCTCGCACATCGTCGGGATGCCGGTCGCCGAGGGGCGCGCGCTGCTCGCCGAGCTGCTCGCGCACGTCACCCGGCCCGAGTTCTGCTACCGCCACGAGTGGGCCGAGGGCGACCTGGTCGTCTGGGACAACCGCTGCGTGCTCCATCGCGCGACGCCGTTCGACGGCGTCCGCCACCGGCGGTTCATGCAGCGCACGACCGTCGCCGGCGACGCCGCCGAGCTCGCCACGCTGGCCTCGTGAGCGACGTCCTCGTCGGCGGGCTCACCTTTCCGGAGGCGCCGCGCTGGCGCGACGGCACGCTGTGGTTCTCGGACTTCTACTCCCACCGCGTGCTCACCGTCGACCTCGACGGCCGCCTCGAGACCGTGGTGGAGGTGCCGCAGCGGCCGTCGGGGCTCGGCTGGCGGCCCGACGGCACGCTGCTGATCGTCTCGATGCTCGACCGGCGGCTGCTGCGGCTCGAGGGCGGGCGGCTGCACGTCGAGGCCGATCTCTCCGGGCTCGCGACGGGGCCGTGCAACGACATGGTCGTCGACGCGGCCGGCCGCGCCTACGTCGGCAACTTCGGCTTCGACCGGCACCGCGGCGAGCCGGAGCGCCCGACCTGCCTCGTGCGTGTCGACCCCGGCGGCCGGACGACGCGCGTGGCCGACGACCTGCGCTTTCCCAACGGCACCGTGATCACACCGGACGGGCGGACGCTGATCGTGGCCGAGACGCTCGCGCACCGGCTGACGGCGTTCGACGTCGACGCCGGTGGCGCCCTCTCCAACCGGCGCGTCCTCGCGGTCATCGACGACTGCTTTCCCGACGGCATCTGCCTCGACGCCGAGCACGCCGTGTGGGTGGCGGACGCGCGCCGCAACCGCGTCATCCGGGTGCGCGCGGACGGCGCCATCGACCGCACGCTGGTCACCGGCCAGCAGGGCGCCTACGCGTGCATGCTCGGGGGGCCGGACCGGCGGACGCTGTTCGTGCTGACCAACACCGGCAGCGGCCCCGCCATGGCCGACAAGACGGACGGCCGCATCGAGATGTACCGGGTCGACGTGCCCGGCGCGGGGCTGCCCTGATCGGCGCGGTGCTGCTCAGCTTCGACATCGACGGCACGCTGGAGGTCGGCGACCCGCCGGGCATCGTCCCGGTGGCGCTGGTGCGGCGTGCCAAGGCGCTGGGCTATCTGGTCGGGAGCTGCTCGGATCGCCCGATCAGCTTCCAGCAGGCGATGTGGGCGCGGCTCGAGGTGGCCGCGGACTTCACGGTGCTCAAGCATCGGCTTGCCGATCTACGGGCGCGGTTCGCCGCCGCCGGGTACTATCACGTCGGCGACACGGAGGTCGACGAGCACTTCGCGACGCTGGCCGGCTTCCAGTTCCTCAGGGCCGATGCGGCCGCACACCGGACGTGGGGTCCGGAGCTGTTTCTCGACCGGGCAGGAGGCTGACGTGCCGATCCCTGACGCGCCTCACCTCACCGACGACGACGATCGCTCGCTCGAAGCCATCCGGCGCCAGCTGGACGAGCAGTACCCGCACTCGACGGACGTGACCGTCACGAAGCCCGACGCCCGCCCCCGGCCCGGGCCAGGAGTCATCGCCCACCGGGTCAGGCGTGCGGCGACCACGGTCGTCGCGCTGCTGCTGGTCGTCGGAGTCGGGGGCGCCGCGGGGCTGCTCGCGACGCGGCTCCTGCTGGGCGATCCGGCATCTCCCCCGCCGGCCCCGGAGCCCGCCGCCTCGCCGCCGGAGCCCGCGCCCCTTGCTCCCCGGGCGGTGATCGGCGACCCGCAGGCGGCGCCGCCTCGGGCGCCGGCGCGACCGGACAGCCGCGTCGCCTCACCGCGGGCGCTGACGACGCCGGCGCCGCGCCGAGAGCCGACCGCCGCCCCGGCCGGGCAACCCTCCACCGTGCCGCTCCGTCGCTCCGTGGCGACCCCGGCCGAGCCGGACGTGCCGGCCGTGATCCGCGAGCCACGCCCGATACCGCCCGCACCGGCCGTGATCCGCGAGCCACGCGCGACACCACCGGCGCCGGCCGTGATCCGGGAGCCACGCGAGACGCCGCCGCCAGCCGCTGCGCCGCCGGTGGCAGCCCCGACCGACATCGCACCGGAGCCGCCGCGCGTCGCCGACCGGCCGTCCCCGGAGCGCGCCTCGCCCGCACCCGCGGCCGCCGCCGCCCCGGTCGGCGCGCCTCGGCCGCTGCTTCCGCGGACGGAGGCGCCCTGAGCGGCGCGCGCGTCAGGAGCCGCGCAGGCGCGGGTCGAGCGTGTCGCGGAGGGCGTC
>DASUPA010000398.1:0-6786 GCA_036276335.1 Candidatus Methylomirabilota bacterium
CCGCTGCCGGTCACCGCACCCCTCGTGCTCAATCCGCTCATGGCGCGCATGGCGGAGGCGGCGGGGTTCGCCGCCGGCTATCTCGGCGGCGGCGCCACCGGGTACCTCAAGGTCGCGCTCGAGGCGAATCTGAACCTGACCGAGATGTGCCAGGCGGCCGTCGACATCCGCGCCGTGTCCGCGCTGCCGCTCATCCTCGACGCCGCCTGCGGCTACGGCGACCCCATGCACATGCACCGCACGGTCGGCATGGCGGAGGCGGCCGGCTTCGCCGCCATCGAGATCGAGGACCAGCTGGTGCCCAAGCGCGCCCATCATCACGTCGGCATCGAGCACATGATCCCCCTGGAGCTGATGGCCGCCAAGGTGAAGGAGGCGGTCGCCGCGCGGCGCAACCCGGATTTCCTCATCGTCGGCCGGACCAACGCGGTGCGGGCGGGCACCATGGACGACGCGCTCCGGCGTGGCGAGGCCTACCGCAAGGCGGGCGCCGACCTCGTCCTCCTCTCGATGGCGCACACGGCGGAGCAGGTGCGCCTGATCGGCGAGCGCCTGGGCGGGCCGCTCATGTACCTGACCGGGCGCGGCGGGCTGGCGGCGCTCGGCATGAGCCTGAAGGATCTCGGCGCCCTGGGCTACCGGATCGTCGCCGACCCGTCGACGCCGCTCTGGGCGGGGTACGCGGCGTGGAAGAAGATCTACGCGGAGCTCGCCGACGACTTCGGCGCGCGGGCCCCGAAGGCCGACTGGACCGCGGTCGAGCGCGAGGTGCTGGACGTGATCGGCATCGAGACGCTGCTGGCCGTGGAGCGGGCGACGGTCGAGAAAGGCAAGGCGTGATGGCGGTCGAGATCGGCGTCCTCATTCCGACGCGCGAGGTGACGATGTCCGGGCGGCCCGAGACCGCGCCGCTCCTCACCATGGCCGAGCACGCGGAGGCGGCGGGGTTCGACGCCGTGTGGATCGGCGACTCGGTGACGGCGCGCCCGCGCCACGAGCCGCTCACGCTGATGGCCGCCATCGCCGCCCGCACCCGGCACGTGCGCATCGGGACCGGCGTGCTCCTGCCCGCCCTGCGCCATCCCGTCGTGCTCGCGCACGCCGTCGGCACGCTCGACCGCGTGGCCGAGGGCCGGATCGTCCTCGGCGTCGGCATCGCCGCCGACACGCCGGCGATTCGCAAGGAGTTCGCCGCGGCCGGCGTGCCGTGGGACCGGCGGGTCGGCCGGTTCCTCGAGACGCTCGACATCTGCCGCCGGCTGTGGAGCCGCGACCACGTCAGCTTCGACGGCAAGCACTTCACACTCGACGACGTCACCGTGGAGCCGAAGCCGCACCGCCGCGGCGGCCCGCCAATCTGGATCGGCGGGAGCGGCCCGACCGCGCTCCGCGAGGCGGCGCGCTTCGACGCGTGGTTTCCCACCGGCCCCGGCGTCGAGTTCTTCGCCGAGCAGTTCCCGCGCATCCAGGCGGCCGCGCGCGAGGCCGGTCGCCCGCCCGAGTCGGTCGCCGGCGCCGCGTACGTGACGCTGGCCCTCGACCCCGACCGCGCCGCCGCCGAGGCACGCCTGCACACCTTCCTCGAGACCTACTATGCGGCGCCCGCGCGCGCGATCATGGCGCGGCAGGCGACGTACGCGGGACCGGTCGAGGGCTGCGTGGAGTGGCTCCAGCAGTGGATCGCGGCCGGTGCCCGGCACCTCGCCCTCCGCTTCGCCGGCGGCGACCAACTGGCCCAGGTCGGCGCGGCCGCCGAGCGGCTGCTGCCCGAGCTGAAGGGCTGACGCGGAGCCGGCGTCGCGCCGGCCCCGCCCGGCCTCACAGCTCGAACGTCTTCACGTACACGCCGGGGGAGCCCGGCGCGTGGCGCATGTGCTGCCGCATGCGCTCGTTCACGGGCGCGGCGTCGCGCTGGACGTGCCAGGCCTCGGTCTCGGACACCTTCGGGTGCTCGAACTCGTAGAAGGTCAGGTACGTCGGCGTGCCGGTGACGGCCCGGTAGCGGCGCCCGCGGATCACGCCGGGGACCTTCTCGTAGTTCGGCACGTAAACGGTGTTGTACCAGGCGTTCCACTCCGCGTCGACCCCGGGCGGCACGTCCATGCGCCCGATCTGGAGCGCGGGAGCCATGGGGCTCTGCGCGATCCTCGGCGTCACCGCGGCGGGATGGATCATGGTGTACACGTTGCGGATGAACGTGGTGGCGACAATGGCGGGGCCCGCACGCTTCGTCCACTCGGTCGGCTGCGCCTGCACGCGCTGGTACGCCTCGCTCTCGAGGACGGCGGGGCTCTCGAGCTCGTACACGGCCAGGTGCCGGGGGCCGCCCTTCACGGCCTCGTAGCGCGCGGCGCCGAGGAAGCCGGGCACGGCCAGGCGCTCGGCCAGGTGCTCCTCGTTGTACCAGCGGTTGAACTCCTTTTCCTTGTCGGACGGGACGTCGGCCCATACCATCAAGAGCCCGCTCCCTTTCAAGTTCGCCATGGCCGGCTCCTTTCGCCTTCCTTCTAGTCCGGGATCCGGCGGCGGTCAACCGCCGCGGTCGTGTACAGTGTCGGGGCGATGAAGCCGGCGGTGAGCCTGGTGGCGGTGGCGGGACGGCGGCGGGCGACGCTCGACTTTGCGCGGACCCTCGAGCACGAAGGCTTCACGGGTATCTACTGCCCGAGCCCGGGCGACGGTCTGGCGCTGTGCGAGGCGCTCGCCCTGGTGACGAGCACCGTCCCGTTCGGGACGAGCATCGCGCACATCTATACCCGCCATCCGTTCGAGTACGCGCAGACCGCCGCCGTCGTCCACGAGCTGTCCGGCGGGCGCTTCCGGTTCGGCATCGGCGTCAGCCACGGGCCCACGCACGAGCGGCTCGGCATCCGGCCCGGCAAGCCGCTCGACGACATCCGCGCCTTCGTGGCCGAGGTGAAGGGGCACGCCGCGCAGGTGGGCGCGATGCCGCCGATCACGCTCGCCACCCTCCGGCGCGGGATGGTCCGCCTCGCCGGCGAGATCGCCGAGGGCGCGGTCTGGGCGAACGGGGCGCGCTCGCACATGGCGGAGTCCCTGCGGGCCCTGCCGGTCGTGGCGCGCGAGGACCCGGACTTCTTCGTCGGCGACATGGTGCCCACGTGCATCGACGAGGACCGCGCGGCGGCCGCGGCGGTGATGCGCAAGGTGCTCACGTCCTACGTCAAGCTGCCGAACTACCAGGACTACTGGATCGAGGCCGGCTACGGCGAGGAGATGACGGCGATCCGCGCCGCCCTGGCGCGTCGGGACGACGCCGCCGTGCAGGCGGCGATGTCGGACCGCTGGCTCGCGGACGTCACGCTGTTCGGGAGCGCGACGGCGGTCCGCGACGGGGTGGAGGCGTGGCGGGCGGCGGGCGTGCGGACGGTCATCGTCGTCCCCTCGTCGACCCGCGGGGGCCAGCGCGTCGCGCTCGACGAGCTGATCCGCGCCTACCGGTAGCCGGCGCGATTGCAATTTCGACATCGCGCCGGCTGGCACGCCGCTCGCTACCGTGTCGACGGCCTCCGCCCGGTGGCCGAGCTGCTGGGAGGTTAGGCGGTACACTTCCCGGGATGGCGCGCTCGGAGCTGGTCGACCTCGTGCACGGCTGCACCTTCGACGATCTTCTCTTCGCCCCGCAGCTCGGCGTCGTCACGCGGCGCGACCCGGCGCGGATCGACCTCGCGTCGCGGCTGTCGACGAACCTGGCCCTGAAGCGGCCCCTCGTCTCGGCGAACATGGACACGGTCACGCGCGCGCCGATGGCCATCGTGCTGGCGGAGGAGGGCGGCCTCGGGGTCATCGACCGCGGCTTCCGCCCCGGCCAGATCGAGGCGCAGGTGCGCGAGATCCAGATCGTGAAGCGGCGACAGCACGGCATCGTGCCGGACCCGTACACGATTCCGCCCGACGCGAGCGTGGAGCACGCGATGGACCTCATGAAGCGCTCGGGCGTGGGCACGCTCATGGTGGTCGACGCGGCGCGCCGCCTCATCGGGCTCCTGACCGAGCGGGACGTGCGCTTCGTGTCCGGCGCGGCCCGGGTGGCCGACCGGATGACGCCGGCCGCGCGCCTGGCCGTGCACGAGGGCCCGATCGGGATCGACGAGGCCGAGCGCGTGATGATCGCGCGCAAGATCAAGAAGCTCCCGCTCGTCGACGCGCAGGGGCGGCTGCTCGGGTTGATCACGGCCCGGGACATCGTGCAGCACCGGGCGCAGCCGTTCGCCACGCGCGACGCCCACGGCCGCCTGCGCGTGGGCGCGGCCGTCGGCGCCACCGGCGACTATCTGGAGCGGGCCGCCGAGCTGCTCCGCGCCGGCGCCGACGTGATCGTGATCGACATCGCCCACGGCCACTCGGTGGTGATGGCCCACGCGCTCGATCAGTTCCGCAAGCACTTCGGCGCCGTCGAGCTGATCGCCGGCAACGTCGGGACCGCCGAGGGCGCGCGCTTCCTCGCCGAGCGCGGCGTGAACGGCATCAAGGTCGGTATCGGGCCGGGCGGCGGCTGCACCACCCGGCTGACGACGAGCTTCGGCGTGCCGCAGGCGCAGGCGCTCGTCGAGTGTCGGCTCGCCGTCGGCGACCGCGTCCCGATCATCGCCGACGGCGGCATCACGCGCGACGGCGCGCTGGCCCAGGCGCTCCTGCTCGGAGGGGACACGGCCATGCTCGGCAGCGCCTTCGCCGGCACCGCGGAGGCGCCGGGCGAGGTCGTGCACAAGGCGGTCGTCCTGCCCGAGGCGCAGCGCACCGTGCGGGTGCCGTTCAAGGTGCTGCGCGGGATGGCGTCGATCGGCGCCATCAAGGACCGCCTCGACGTCGAGGACGCCGACCAGGTGGACCTCGAGGCGATCGGTGCCGAGGGGCTCGAGACGAGCGTGCCGGCACGGGGCTCGGTCCGCCCGGTGATCCGCGACATGCTCCGACACCTCTGCTCGGCCATCAGCTACGGCGGCGCCGGCAGCCTCGCCGAGCTTCGCCAGTCCGTCTGGGGCGACCCCGGCCGGTACGTGATCAAGCTCGCGCCGGGCGCGCGGCGCGAGTCGTACGAGCGCGGCTGACCGACCTGGGGGCTCCGGGCTCCGAAGCCGGGGCGGGGGCGCCGGCTCGGGCACGGCCATGCCGACCGTGTGTGCCAACGAGATGCTAGCGGGGCGGCGCCGGCGCCGCCCCGCCGGTCAGAGCCAGCGGGCCTTGCGGAACCGGTAGAAGAGGTAGGCGTCGGCGGCGGCCATGAGACCCAGCACGAGCGGGTAGCCGAGCGGCGAGCGCAGCTCCGGCATGTGGTCGAAGTTCATCCCGTAGATGCCGGCGACCATGGTCGGCACCGCGATGAGCGCCGCGTACGAGGCGAGCCGCTTGGTGACCTCGTTCTCCTGGATCTGCAGCAGCGAGAGGTTGACCGACATCGCCGTCGTCGACATGTCGCGAAGCGAGTGGATCCGCTGGTTGATCCGGACGAGGTGGTCGTACACGTCGCGGAAGTACTCCTGCATGCCCGCGCACACGTGCGGCACGCGGCCCCCCAGCAGCTTGCCCGTGGACTCGAGCAGCGGGCTCACGGCGTGGTTGAGGACGACGAGCTTCTGCTTGAGCGCGTACAGCGCCTCGATCTTCTCCCGCTGCGCGCCCTCGGCGAAGATGCGCGTCTCCACCTCCTCGAGCTCACCCTCCAGCGCGCTGACCACCGGGAAGTATCGGTCCACGACGGCGTCCATCAGGGCATAGAGGACGTAGCCGGCGCCGTGACGCAGCAGCTCCGGCTCGCGCTCGCAGCGCGCGCGCACGGGGGCGAAGCCCTGCTCGCTGCGGCTGCGCACGGACAGCACGTAGTTGCGCCCGACGAAGATGTTCACCTCGCCGACGTGGAGCTCGCCGTGCACGCGCTGCACGGTGTGGAGGACGACGAACAGCTCGTCGCCGTACTCCTCGATCTTCGGCAGCTCGTGGCCGTGGCGCGCGTCCTCGATGGCCAGCTCGTGCAGCTCGAACTCCTGCTGCATCGCCTGCAGCTCGGTGGCGTCCGGCTCGTAGAGCGCCACCCAGACGAAGCACTCCTTCCGGGTCACGTACTTCGAGATGTCCTCGCGTGGGATGTCGGCGAGCTTCCGGCCGTCCTGGTAGGCGACGCAGTTGACGAGCATCGTGGCTTCTGAAGCGAGTGCATCACCCCGCCGCCGCCGGTGTCAAGAAAACCGCGTCGGTCTCCCGTCGCCCGCGCCGCGCGCGCCTCACGGCGCGTGTGTCGCTCGCCACTGGCGGATCTGCGCCGCGTGCTCCCGGTAGTGCTCGGCGCCCGAGCCCTCGACGAGGGAGCGGGCGCGGCCGCCCGGGGCGAGGTGCTCGTCGGCGAGCGCGGCGGCGGCGGCCACGAAGTCGCGATGCGAGGCCGCGAGCTCGGCGAGGACGTCGGCGACCTTCACCCCGCTCCGGGCCTCCACGAAGCGCGCGTTCCACGCGTCGAAGTCGTCGTACGCGCCGTCGGAATAGGGCGCCTCGCCGCGCGCGATGCGTTCCAGGGCCGGGATCATCTCGCGGTGCCAGCCGGACACGTGGATCAGGATCTCGCGCACGCTCCACGCCCCGAGCCAGGCGTCCGTCATCCGCGCCTCGGGCACCCCCTCGATCGCCTCGCCCAGCTCGGCGTACGCCGTCTCCGTCTGGGCCACCAGCTCGTGTCTGCTATCCATCGTCGCCTCCCAGGGGTCGAATGATCTGCTGCCCCTGAGACCCCGGTCCGCGCGGCGTGTGAAAGCGCGTCTACCGGACGGCGAG
>DASUPA010000399.1:0-6532 GCA_036276335.1 Candidatus Methylomirabilota bacterium
CGAGGCACCTCGGCCAGGAGTTCCGGGCGGCGCCCCCGCCCGTGACGCCGGGCCCGGCCGCGGCCGCGGTCAACGCGGCTGAGGTGCACCGCGCCGCCCGGGACATCGCCCGCTTCACCGGGCTGACGGCCCCCGGCGCAGGCCCGGGCCGCTCGGGCCACGAGCCAGACGCGGGGGCAGGCCGCGATGCCGGGGCGGCGGCGATCTCGCGCGGTCACGCGACGGGGGCGGCCGATAAGGCCGTCCGCGAGGCGCTCAAGGGAGACGAGCGGCGCGGCCGCGCGCAGCGGAACCGCGACCGCGGCCGGTAAAACGGTCGCCGTCGACGGTCGCGTCGGACGGACCGCCCGGTCGCTGCGCCGGGGACGGCGCTATCGCGCCGGCGCGGCGGGATCGGCCGGCTGGACCGAGGCGCGCTTGACCTGGTCGGCCAGCTTGCAGAACGCGCAGACGGTCGACGTCGTCACCTGGCCGCACCGGGCGCACTCGCGGAGCTCCACGGCCTCCGCGCGCTCGAACGCCGGCCGGGCCTTCTCCAGGAAGCCGAAGAGGAAGTTGTGCTTGGCGCCCGGCGAGGCGTCCTCCATCCGGTTCAGGATCTCCTTGTGGGCGATGGAGGTGGCGCCGACGGCGAAGGGACATTCCTCCACGATGTAGTCGATCTTCCGGATGAACGCGAAGGCGGCCGTCTCGCGCTCGGACAGGCGGTAGAGCGGCTTCACGCGCCGCACCAGCTTCGCGTGCGTCGAGGGGAGCGCCGGGGACTGGCGCGGGAGCGCGTCGGTCCGCCAGTGCATCACCGACCCGAACAGCGTCGCCGCCTCGTCGTCGAGGTTGTGCCCGGTCGCCACCACCGGCAGCCCGTGCTCCAGGGCCACGCGGTTCATGAGGTAGCGCTTGCTCAGCCCGCACCCCGAGCACGGCGGGCGGCGCGTCACCTGCTTGATCACCGGCACCGGCGCGCCGACCTCGTCCGCGACGCGCCGCACGATCAGCGGCACCCCGCGCCGCGCCGCGAAGGCCTCGCACCGGGCGCGCGACTCCACCGAGTACTCGAAGATCCCGAGGTCGAGGTAGAGGCCCGTCGTGTCGTAGCCCTGGTCGATGAGGACGTCCCACAGGGCGAGCGAGTCCTTGCCGCCCGAGACGGCGACCAGCACGCGCTCGTCGCGCGTGAACATCCGGTGGCGATGGATGGCCTCGCGCACCTGGTTGCGGAAGAACGCGATGAAGTCGTCCGCGCAGAAGGCGGCGTTGTGTCGCCGCAGCTCGAGCGTGGCCGTCCCCCCGCACCGCCGGCACTTCATGCGCGCCCTCCGGACATCACCGGCCGCAACTCGATGACGTCGTCGTCCCGGACGATCTGGTCGGCGGTGACGAGGTCGTCGCCGCGGATCACCAGGACCGTCTCGGGGAGGATGTCCAGCTCGCGCAGGACGTCCTTCACGCGCCGGTTGCCGGCCACGTCGACTTCGCGTCGGGGGTTGCGCAGCAGGACCTTCATCGCTTGGACTTCGCGTCGAGTATACCCGAAGATATCGGCATGCCGGACTCGCGGAGCGCGCTGGCGCGCGCGGCATGGCGCACCCTCACCACCCGGGAGATCTACACCAATCCGTGGATCCGCGTCCGGGAGGACGTCGCCGAGCTGCCCGACGGCCACACGACCATCTACGGGGTCATCGAGGTGCCGCCGGCGATCGGCGTGCTGCCCTTCCTCGACGATCGGACGGTCGTGCTGGTCGGCCAGTATCGCTACGTCGCGCGGGGCTTCTACTGGGAGATGCCGACGGGCGGGCTCAAGCCCGGCGAGAGCGAGGAGGCCGCCGCCCAGCGCGAGCTGTCGGAGGAGGCGGGCTACGAGGCCGCGCGGCTGACGAGGCTCTGCACGCTCTACACGTCCAAGTCGGTCCTGGACGAGGTCGCCCACCTCTACCTCGCCGAGGAGCTGCGCCCGGTGAAGCCGGGCGGCGACGCGACCGAGTTCATCGAGGTCCGCGCGTTCCCGTTCGACGAGGCCGTCCGGATGGTCGAGCGCTCCGAGATCGTGGACGCGATGACCGTCGTCGCCATCCTGCACGCGGCGCGGCGGCGCTGAACGACGGGCGCTACCGCGGGGCGAGCACGACCGCGCCGGTCGGCGCCGGCACGCCGCTCTCGGGCTCCAGCGTGACGGACAGGACGCGCACGGGCGCGCCCGTCGCCTGCGCGGCGATCTTGACGGTGGCCCGACCGCCGGCGTCGGGGACGAAGATCCCGGCCGAGCGCGGCCCGTCGCCGGCCATCGTCCACACCGCGTACGCCTTGCCCGGCGGCACCGGCGGCAGCTTCGCGGCCAGCAGCAGCCCGCCGGTGCCGTCCGTCCACAGCAGGCGGCCGAGCGCCTCCGGCGCCGCCGCCTGGCCGCGCAGCTCCACCACCCGCGTCGCCGGATCGCGGAGCAGCTCGAGCGCCGCGCGGTAGGAGTCGAGCTCCTCGCGGAGCGCCGCCTCGCCGCGCGCCAGCTGCTCCTTCGCCGCCGTGGTCTCGCGCGCCATCTGGCCCAGCCGGGCCTCGTACCGGGCGGCCACGTACGCGGCGCTCAGCGCGCCGGCGGCGACCGCGGTGGCCGCGAGGCCGATCGCCCACGGAAGCCACCGGCGGCGCCCCGCGGGCGCCGCGCGCGCCGCGCGCCTCACGAGGCTTTCCCGCACGCCGGCGGGCGGCGGCTCCGGCGGCCCCGCCATCGCGGCCCGGGCCAGCGCCTGCTCGGTCTGCCGCACGAGCGTCGCGCAGCGGGCGCAGCCGCTCGCCAGGTGCGCCTCGAAGTCGCGCAGATCCTCACCGTCGAGGGCGCCGACGGCGTGGAGGGCGGCCAGAGTGTCGTAGGGCTCATGGCTCTCGCTCACGCGGGCCTGACCATGGCGCGCAGACGGTCGAGCGCCAGACGCAGGCGAGTCTTCACCGTGCCCAGCGGCTGCTTCAGCCGCGCGGTGATCTCCGTCTGCGTGAGGCCGCCGTAGTAGGCGAGCTCGAGCGCCTCCCGCTGCGGGTCGGGCAGGCGCTCGAAGGCGCGCGCCAGCACGCTGCGGTCGAGGGCCGCGGTCGCGTCCCCGTTGACCGGCGAGCCCCCGTCGCGCAGCGCGCTGCCGTTGCGGCGGCGGCGCGCGGCGCGCATCGCCTCGATCGCCAGGAGGCGCGCCAGACCGACGAGCCAGGCCTCGGGCGTCCCGCGGGCCGGGTCGTACGCCGGCGCCGCCTCCCGCGCCTCCCAGAAGATCTGCTCGAGACACTCGGCCGCCTCGGCCGGATCCGTGAGGATGCGGCGCACGAGCGGGTAGACCAGCGGCGCGTAGCGATCGTAGAAGCGTGCGAACGCCTCGGCGTTTCCCTCGGCGATCTCGCGTATCAGGTCAGCGCCGGCGTTCGACATCCCCCGTCTCTCAGTACCAGACTCGCCGCACGGTGACAAGGTTCCGCTATGCTGAGGCGTGCGCAATCTCTTCGACGACCTGCCGGACCGGCTCCCGGGCGAGCGGGTGGACGTGATCGTCGACGCGCCCGGCGTGCGCATCGAGCGCATCGTCTCGACGGGTCACATGACCCCGCCGGACGAGTGGTACGACCAGGACGCCGACGAGTGGGTCGTGGTGCTCCGCGGCCGCGCCCGCGTGCGCCTCGAGGGCGAGCCGGAGGCGCGCGATCTCTATCCCGGCGACCACCTGCTCCTGCGGGCGCGCGTGCGTCATCGCGTGGAGTGGACGGACGACAGCGGCCCGACCGTCTGGCTCGCCGTCCACCACCACTGACCGTTCAGGTCAGCCGGCGATCCGCGGCAGCACCTGCTCCCCGAGCGCGCGGATGAGCCGCGTGCGCTCGCCCACGAACCCGGTGACGAGGAGGCCGCCGATCCCGGCCCGCACGACGGCGCTCAGCTTCTCGGCGCACGCCGCCGGTGGCCCGACGGCGGCGAAGCGCTCCGCCAGCCAGGCGCGCAGCTCGGGCTCCTCCTCCAGCAGGCGTGCGTTCGGGCTCGGGCCGAGCGCCTCGTGCGCGGCCGGCTGGTAGCCCGCCTGAACGCGACGGATCGCGTCGGCGAGCGGCGCCGGCACGTGCTTGCCCTCCAGCGTGAACCGGAAGACGTGGTGCGCGTTCGACGCGAGCTCCATGCGGATCTCCTCGATGCCGGCCGCGACACTGTCCGTGACGTTGATCCGCACCAGCGCCCAGAGATCGATGCTGGCGGGATCCCGCCCCGCCCGGCGGGCGCCGGCGTGGACGTGCTCGACCGCCTCGCGCACCAGCGGCGGCTCGAGGCCGACGTTGACGATGACGCCGTCGGCGATCTCGCCCGCGAGCTCGAGCGTCCGCGGGCCCTCGGCGGAGAGATAGATCGGCACGCCGCGCATCGGCCACGTGAGCCGCGCCGTGCGGCCGCGCCACGGCGTCTGGCCCCTGGTGAGCAGGGCGCGCACCGCCTCGACGTACACACGCAGGTCCTCCCGCCGCGCCGGGCGCTCGGCGAGGTTGAGGATGGCGCTGTCGCCGGAGCCGATGCCGAAGAAGGCGCGGCCGGGCGCGATCTCGTCCACCGTTGCGATGCCGGAGGCGGCCACGGCGGGATGGCGAGTGACCGGGTTGGTGACCGAGGGGCCGATGCGCACCGTGCGGGTGGCCTGGGCGCAGAGCGCCATCGTCGCGTACAGCTCACGAAAGACGGACTGGCTGTCGGCGACGCCGACGAGCGAGAAACCGACCTCCTCGGCGAGCTTCGCGTCCGCGACGGCCGAGACGACGGAGCGGGGGAGACAGAGCAGGCCGAGCCGTGCGCCCCGCCCGGTCATCCCTACTTCGGCGGCTCCTTGAGCGTCACCGCCTTCTTGTCCAGGATGTTGACGCCCGCGAAGACGAAGGCGTCGGCCACGTCCGGGACGACCACGAGCGACTCCTCCGTCTCCTCGAGCACTTCGGCGTTCCGCTCCAGGAAGGGCTTCACCCACACCCACTGGGTCCTGACCTCGACCACGCGTCCCGTCTTGCGGGGAAGCGCCCCGGAGGCGTCACGCAGGAGGACGTCCATCGCGAGGCGCAGGTTCCGGTCGACGTGCTGCCGCAGGGGCATCCCCTCATCGGATACCCAGCCGCGCTCGCCGACGAGGGGACGGACCTCGCCGACACCAGCCACGTATTTTGTCTTCCACTGCTCGTCGCCTCTTGCGTCCTTGAGCGTCGCCTTCAGGACGACCCACGGGCGGACCTGCTCCTCTCCGATGAAGTTGACGACGAGGTAGGGCACGATCTCGAGGCGGCCATCGCCGGTGGCGCCGCTGGGCGCAATGCGGCCCTCGGCGGCACGCCGGGCCAGCTCCTCCGCGAGCTTGGGCATGTCCAGGCGGAGCTGTGCCTGGGCGTCCTGGGTCTTCTTCTCGCCCGTGCTCTGAGCAGCCGCGTGCGCCGCCGCGACGCCGATGGGCCCGAAGAGGACTCCCACGCCCGCCGCCCCTTGATGACCCGAGACGTAGACGGCCGTATCGCCGATCTGGTGGACACCGATCGGCATCTCGGTCATCTTCGAGGGCCGATCGTTCGCGACGGTGACCTCGAGGCGTCCATCGAACTTCGGCATCGGCTGGCTCAGCGCGTGCCCACAGCCCGTTGCCGCGATGGCGGCCACGCCGATGACAACGCTTCCGATCACGAGTCGTGCCCGCATGCCACCCTCCGTCGGTCGGCCGATCGAGAGCCGTCGAGCCGCTTTTCCACACAGGGTAGTGCACGGCGTGCGGCGTACACGACGTTATTCGCTCGGCCCCCTTTCTCCCTGCCGTACCATGTCGCGGCGCCGGCCACGTCGGCCGGACCGGTGCCGCGGTGCTACGAGCGGCTCGACGAGCTGCCCGTCAGCGTCGGACAACGCGCCGCGCCTTGAGCTCCCAGCGCGGCAGCGTTCGCGGCTCCACGCACGCGACGTCCAGCCGCAGACCCAGGCTCGCGCGCAGCGCCTCCTGCACCGCGTCCCGTATCGGCCGCGCGCCGTCGCCGCCGCCCGCCACCTCGATGACCACGCGCGCCTCGTCCAGCTCGCCGTCGCGGAAGACCTCTACCTGGAACTCGTCGACGACGGCGAAGCGGCGGACGATGCCCTCGATGGCCGACGGAAAGACGTTCACGCCGCGGATGATGAGCATGTCGTCGAGGCGGCCCAGGATGCCGCCCTCCAGGCGCATGAAGGTCCGCCCGCAGCCGCACGGGGTCTCGGCCACGCGCACGCGGTCGCCGGTGCGGTAGCGGACGGCCGGCGAGCCCGTGCGCCCGAGGTTCGTCAGCACGAGCTCCCCTTCCCGGGCCGGCGCGAGCGTCTGCGGGTCGAGCACCTCGGCGATGAACTCCGACTCGTTGACGTGCAGGCCCGCCTGCTCGGCGCACTCGTACCCGTACGCGCCCACCTCCGTCATGCCGGCGTGGTCGAACGCGCGCGCGCCCCAGCCGCTCTCGATGCGCGCGCGCACGGCCGGAATCCCGGCGCCCGGCTCCCCGGCGTGCACGGTGGCGC
>DASUPA010000400.1:0-2012 GCA_036276335.1 Candidatus Methylomirabilota bacterium
CCAGCGCGCGGGTGTCCGCCAGCCGCGCCAGCAGCGGCAGCGTCCAGAACGCCGTCAGCGCGGCGGCCGCGCCGAGCGCGCGCAGCGCGTGGATCAGCCGCGGCTGGCGCGGCGTGCGCCACCACGCGGCCAGGAACAGCAGCGCCAGCGCGGACGGCAGCTGCGCGGGATGGAGGAGGACGATGCCCGCGATGACGAACGGCACCGCCGCCGGGGGCAGCGCCCGGTGGCCGTCGATCCAGGGCACGAGGACGGCGAGGAGCACGGGCAGCAGCGCCCACGCGAGTCGCGCGCCCACCATCCCGACGTGCACGCCGCCCTCGACGCCGCTGGCGATCCCCGCGGACAGCGTGAGCGCGACGAAGCCGCCGGGCAGCGCCAGCCAGCCGCTGCCGACGAGGCGGGCGAGCGCCAGGTACGTCGTCACGCCGGGCAGGAGGTAGGCGAGCCAGACGACGGAGTGATAGACCGTCTCGAGCGACAGGATGCCGCGCGTGGGCCACGCGAGCAGCGCGCCGAGATAGGCGGCGCCGGGTGGATAGAACTGGAGCTCCGGGTAGCCCGCCCACCAGCCGCGGTTCCACGCCCACGGCGCCGGCCCGTGCGTCACGACGTGCCAGAGCCGGTAGAGCTGGCCCGGATGGTCGTCGAAGCCGAGCATCGAGCCGCCCAGGGTGTTGGCGGCGAACACGACGGCGAAGCCGAGCAGCAGCAGGAGCGGCGGCAGCAGACGGCTCACGATTGGCGCATGATACGGGATACGGCGCCGCCGCCGTGAGCAACCCGGACTCCCGCGCTCTGCGTCGCGGCGCTCGTCGGTGTCAGAAAACCGCTTGAAGTTTCTGTGGAATCTGTTCTAGTACGTCAAATGTCTTGCTGTCGGTGCAGTAAAACTCGGGGCTCAATTCCCCTACCGATGGAGACGCCATGACGAAGCTGAAGGGGCTGAAGTGCCGGGAGTGCGGGCGCCAGTATCCCGCGGCGCCGGTTCACGTCTGCGAGTTCTGCTTCGGTCCGCTCGAGGTGGATTACCAGTACGACGCGCTCAAGGGCGTCGTCACGCGCGCCTCGATCGCGGCCGGCCCGCCCAGCATGTGGCGCTACAAGGCGCTGCTGCCCGTCGAGGGCGACGTCGCCGTGGGCCATCACGTCGGTTTCACGCCGCTCGTCCGGGCGGACAACCTCGCCGAGGAGCTGGGGTGCCGCGAGGTCTGGATCAAGAACGATTCCGTCTGCCACCCGACGTGGTCCTTCAAGGATCGCGTCGTCTCCGTCGCCGTCACCAAGGCGCGCGAGTTCGGCTTCGACACGGTGGCCTGCGCGTCGACGGGCAATCTGGCCAACTCCGTGGCCGCCCACGCCGCCGAGGGCCGGCTCAAGTCCTACATCTTCATCCCGGCCGATCTGGAGCAGGGGAAGATCCTCGCAACGCTCGTCTACAACCCGACCCTGGTGGCCGTGCACGGGACCTACGACGAGGTGAACCGCCTCTGCTCGGAGATCGCCGACAAGTACCGGTGGGCGTTCGTGAACGTGAACTTCCGCCCGTACTACTCGGAGGGCTCCAAGTCCTACGGCTTCGAGATCGTCGAGCAGCTGGGCTGGCGGGCGCCCCAGCACATCGTCGTCCCGTGCGCGGGGGGCTCGCTCATCACGAAGATCTGGAAGGCCATCAAGGAGCTCAAGACGCTCGGCCTCATCGACGGCCCGGTGCAGACCCGCATGCACGCCGCCCAGGCCCTCGGCTGCGGCCCGATCGTCACCATGATCAAGAACGACACGGACGTGCTGCGACCCGTGCGCCCGAACACCATCGCCAAGTCGCTGGCCATCGGGAACCCCGCCGACGGCTACTACGCGTACAAGACGACGAAGGAGTCGGGCGGGTACGGCGAGCACGCCACCGACCAGGAGATCATCGACGGGATGCTGCTGCTGGCCCGCACGGAAGGGATCTTCACGGAGACGGCGGGCGGGGTCACGGTCGCGACGGCCAAGAAGCTCATCGAGGC
>DASUPA010000401.1:0-5505 GCA_036276335.1 Candidatus Methylomirabilota bacterium
CCGGGGCTTTCGGCGCCGCGGCACGTTGACTCCGCGGCGGGCCCGCATGATTATTGATCACCCAGACGGCCAGCCCACACCCACCGATTCCGGAGGACCGATCGTGCACGACCTCGTCATCGACGACGCCATCATCATCGACGGACTCGGCGGTCCCCGACGCCGCGGGGCGCTCGCCGTCAAGGACGGACGGATCGCCGCCATCGGCGCCGACGTGGGACCCGCCCGCGAGCGGCTGGACGCGGGCGGGCTGACGCTGGCGCCGGGCATCGTCGACATCCACACCCACTACGACGCGCAGCTCACGTGGGACCCGTACGCCACGCCGTCCACGGCACTCGGGGTCACCACGGTCGTCATTGGCAACTGCGGCTTCACGATCGCCCCGTGCCGGCCCCAGGACCGCGACCTCACGCTCCGGAACCTCACGCACGTCGAGGGCATGTCGCTCGAGGCGCTGCGGGCCGGGGTCCGGTGGGAGTTCGAGTCCTATCCGGAGTTCCTCGACGCCATGGAGCGCCGGGGGGTGGTGCCCAACGTCGGCTCGTTCGTGGGCCACTCGTCGGTCCGCACGTACGTGCTCGGCGCCGACGCGACGAAGCGGGCGGCCACCGCGGCGGAGGTCGCCGAGATGCGCCGCATCGTCCTGGAGGCCGTCCGGGCCGGCGCCATCGGCTTCGCGACCTCGACCCTCGAGCAGCACAACGGGGAGAACGGCACCCCGATGCCGTCGCGGCTCGCCGGGCCCGACGAGCTCTTCGCCCTCACCGGCGCCCTCGGCGAGGCCGGTCGCGGCGTCTTCATGCTCACCAAGGGGATGACCTCGTCGATCCCGTGGCTCGAGGAGGTCGCCGCCCGGAGCGCCCGCCCCGTGATGATCGCGGCCATGTTCGTCGATCCCGGCGACCCGACCCGGGTCTTCAAGGAGCTGGCGGAGATCGAGAGCGCGCGGGCGCGCGGCCGCGAGCTATGGGCGCAGGTCGGCTGCTTTCCGCTCGGCATGGAGTTCACGCTGCGTCACCCCTATCCGCTGGAGGCGTTCCTCGCCTGGCGGCCGGCCATCCGCGCCACGACCGAGGCGGAGTACACCGCCGTGCTCGCCGACCCCCCATTCCGCCGGGCGCTCAAGGCCGAGGCGGCGATCCCCGGCGTGCCGAACCGGTTCAGCAACCAGACGTGGCCGCACCTGACGATCATGGAGGTCACGCGCCCGGAGCACCGCCCGCTCGTCGGGCGCACGATCGCGGAGCTCGCCCGCGAGCGCGGCCGCGACCCGTTCGACGTCTTCCTGGACTTCGGCCTCGACGGCGAGCTCGACGCCATGTTCGACTGCCGGCTCTTCAACACCGACGAGGACGAGGTGCGCAAGCTCCTGCGCCATCAGCACGCGGCGGTCGCTCTGTCCGACGCCGGCGCGCACCTGTCGTTCCTCTGCGACGCCGGCTTCGGCCTGCACCTCTTCGGCCACTGGGTGCGCGAGCGCGGCGACCTGACGCTGGAGGAGGCCGTCAAGCGCGTCACCCACGACGTGGCCGCGGCCTACCGCATCCAGGACCGCGGGCGTCTCACGCCCGGCGCGTGGGCCGATCTCCTCCTCTTCGACCCGACGACCGTGGCGCGCGGGCCGAAGCGCCGGGTCCACGATCTGCCGACGGGCGCCTCGCGCCTCGACACGCCGGCGGTGGGCGTCCACGGCGTCTGGGTCAACGGCGTGCGCACGGCGGACGCACGCGGCGTGCGGCAGGACTGCGGACGGCCGGGACGCGTCCTGCGGGACTTCGCGGATTAACCGACATGGGGGGCGCCCGGAGCCCCATGTTGGAGAAGACTCCGCCTCCTAGCGACGCGTGGCGTGCAGGTCGGCGTCCACCATCATGTGGACCAGCTCGCGGAACGAGTGCTTCGGCGCCCAGCCGAGCACGCGGCGCGCCTTGCCGGCGTCCCCGATGAGCAGGTCGACCTCCGCGGGGCGGACGAGCGCGGGGTCGACGACGACGTGCTCGGTCCAGTCCAGGCCGGCGTGCTCGAAGGCCACCTCGCAGAGGTGCCGGACGGTGTGCGTCTCCCCGGTGGCGATGACGTAGTCGTCGGGCTGCGGCTGTTGCAGCATGAGCCACATGGCCTGCACGTAGTCGCCGGCGAATCCCCAGTCGCGGCGGGCCTCGAGCGTGCCGAGGCGCAGCTCGCGGGCCAGCCCGGCCTTGATCCGCGCCACGCCGTCGCTGACCTTGCGCGTGACGAACTGCCGGCCGCGGCGCGGCGACTCGTGATTGAAGAGGATGCCCGAGCAGGCGAAGATCCCGTACGACTCGCGGTAGTTCACGGTGATGTAGTGGGCGTACGTCTTGGCCACGCCGTAGGGCGAGCGCGGGTGGAACGGCGTCAGCTCCGTCTGGGGCGTCTCCCGCACCTTGCCGAACATCTCGGACGACGAGGCCTGGTAGAAGCGGATGGACCGGTCGACGACGCGGATCGCCTCGAGCAGCCGCGTGGCGCCGAGCGCCGTCACCTCGCCGGTGAGGATCGGCTGCTCCCAGGAGGTCGGCACGAACGACATCGCGGCGAGGTTGTAGACCTCGTGCGGATCGATGTCCCGCAGCAGCATGATCAGCGACAGCTGGTCGAGCAGATCACCCTCGCGGACGTCGATGCGGTCGCGCAGGTGGGCGATGCGCTCGAAGGCCTCCGTGGACGAGCGGCGCACCATCCCGTAGACCTGATAGCCCTTTTCGAGGAGGAACTCGGCGAGATACGATCCGTCCTGTCCCGTGATCCCGGTGATGAGCGCCCGGCGCGGTGCCGCTTGGGTCATGGGGGGATTCTAGCCGGATCGCCCGGAAGGAGCGAACGAAATGGCCCACACCCTGGACGAGTTCGCCGCCGCCTGCCGCCGCGTCCTGTCCGCGGACCCCGGCCCCGCCGGGCGCCAGCAGGTCTGCGCGCTGCTGCGGGATGTGCTCGCGGACGACGCCTTCGTCGCCGCCCACCTGCCGGACAACGGCCCGGAGCGGAAGGTCCTCTACGAGGACCCGGACCTGGGCTTTTGCATCCTCGCCCACGTCTACGCGGGCGCGCGCGAGAGCGCGCCCCACGACCACGGCCCCTCGTGGGCGATCTACGGCCAGGCGCGCGGGGAGACGCTGATGAACGACTGGACGATCGTCCAGCCGCCGCGGGACGGCCGGCCGGGCACGGTCCGCCACGCGGGCGCGTACCGGCTCGCGCGCGGGATGGCCCACGTCTACAACGAGGGCGACGTCCACTCGCCGCGGCGCGACGGGCCCACGCGCCTGATCCGCATCGAGGGACGGAACATGGAGAAGGTCCCCCGGGCCGTGTTCACCGCGGTATCCTAGCCGCATGACCACCCCGAGCCCGCTGCCGTTCGAGTCGCTCCTGTCCACCCGCGCGCGGTATGCCGTGCCGCTCACGACGCCGCGCGCCTCGATGCAGCCGCTCTACGAGTTCGGCGGCGGCTTCCCGGACCCCGCGTCGTTCCCGTACGACGGCATGGTCGACGCCACCGCCCGCATGATGAAGGCGGAAGGGGCCGCCGCCATGACGTACGGCGATCCGCAGGGCTATCTCGGACTCCGGGAGCTCGTGTGCCAGAAGTACGAGCTGTTCGAGTCGATGAAGACGGCGCCCGAGAACATCGTGGTCGCCAACGGGTCCGGCCAGGCGCTCTCCCTGGCCTTCAGCGCGTTCGTCGACCCGGGCGATCCGATCATCGTGGAGGCGCCGACGTTCTCCGGCTCGCTGAACACCATCCGCCGGCACGGGCCGCGCGTCCTCGACGTCCCCGTCGACGACGAGGGCATCGTCACCGACGCGGTGCGGGAGCGGCTCGAGACGCTCCGCCGCGAGGGCCGGCGCTGCAAGCTGATCTACACGATCGTGAACTTCCAGAACCCCGCCGGGCCCAGCCAGTCGCTGCGCCGGCGGCACGAGCTCATCGAGCTCGCGCACGAGTTCGACACGCTGATCCTCGAGGACGACGCCTACGGCGAGCTGCGCTTCGAGGGGCAGACGCTGCCGCCCCTCTACGCGCTCGACGCCGCCGGCCGCGTGATCCGCGCGGGCACGGTGTCGAAGATCCTCGGCGCCGGCGTGCGCCTGGGCTGGCTCTGCGCGCCCCGGGAGATGGTGCCCGCGCTCCAGTCGTTCCTCTTCGGCGGCGGCACCAACCCCTTCATGTCGCGCGTGGCGACCTATTTCCTGCGCGAGCACATGGCCGCGCACGTCGCGCGCCTGATCGACGTGTATCGCGCCAAGCGCGACGCGATGCTGCGCGGCCTGGACGAGGTGCTGGCGTCGACCGCCGCCGTGATCAGCCGGCCGGAGGGCGGCTTCTTCCTCTGGCTGCGCTTGCCCGGTGGCGCGGATCCCCGGCGCCTGGCCGAGCGTGCCGCGGCCATGCGGGTGCAGTACACGCCCGGCCCCGTCTTCTACGCCAACGGCGGCGGCGAGTCGTACATCCGCCTCGCGTTCTCCTTCGAGCCGCCCGAGAAGTGCTACGAGGGCGCGCGCCTGCTCGCCCGCGCGATGCTCGCGTAGCTCGGCGCGGCGGCCGCCCTTCACGCCGCGCGCCGGAGGTCCGGCGGCCCGGGGGCCGAGTCGTCGGGATGCTTGAAGAACGAGCCCGTGAACACGACGGAGTTCGGGAACACGACGGTGCGTCCGGTGCGCCGCGGCGGGTCGCCGCCCAGCTCCTGCAGCCGGATGCGGACGAAGCCGATCTCCAGCACCTCGCCGTGGACGTACCCGAACGGACCCTGCAGGCTCACCCGGTCGCCGACGCGGATGCCGTTCGGCGCCATCATCGAGAAGTAGCCGGCCACGGCCAGGATCACCGTCTGGAGCGCGAAGGCGATGCCGGCCGCGGCGAAGCCGAGGGCGGTGAGCAGGGTCGTCAGCTCGCTCGCGAAGTGCGTGACGACCACGAGCACGAGCGCGGTGAGGACGACGATCTTGCGGAGCGTCAGCGCGAGCCGGCGCCGGTACGGATCGGTGACGTAGCGGAGCGTCGCCATGCGCCACAGCGCCGCGCCGACGAGCACGACACCGACGGCCACGCCGACCCGGATCAGGTTGATCCCGACGCCCCGGAGGACCTGGCGCGTCGCCGCGTCGATCGTCCGCTGCCAGCCCTCCATGTCCTCGGTGAAGCGCCGCAGCAGCGACGCCTGCTGCTGGAGCGGCGCCACGACGTCCGCCAGCGCGCGGGCGCGGGTCAGCGAGGTCTGGAACTCCCGCTGCTCGGCGCTCATGTCGGGCGGCGCGTCGCTGGTGTCCGCCAGGTCGCGCAGGCGCTCGCCGAGCGCGTCGAGCGCCGCGCCGATGCCCGCCGCCTCCGCGCCGACCGCGCGCCGCCGGGCCGCGGTCGCGGCGTCGAGGTCCTCGACGCTCAGCCGCGCCTGCTGCAGCGCGAGCAGCCGATGCAGCAGCGCCCACGTGCCCGCGCCCGACGACGTCGCCGGGGGCGCCGGCGGCTCGGAGGTCCCG
>DASUPA010000402.1:0-4541 GCA_036276335.1 Candidatus Methylomirabilota bacterium
CGCGCAGGAGGCCCTCGAAGCCGGAGGAGTGGAAGGCGCTCATGGTCGTCTTGTTCAGCACCGGCTCACCCGGGCGCGGCGCCAGGACGTCGAGGATCTCGTGCTCCTTGTTGCCCCGTGTGTTGCCCGCGCTCTCGGCGAAGGCGCGCATGTGCGGCAGGAGGTCGGAGTAGTCCGGCAGCTCGGAGCCGACGGTCAGGTAGACGATGCGCAGGCCGTGCGCGCGGAAGCACGCGAGCAGCCGCTGGATCGAGGGCACCACGGTGCGCTCGATGCGGTCGAAGCGCCAGGCGCCGAGCGCCTCCTGGCCGCGGGCCTTCAGGGCGCGGCCCAGCCCGTGGTCGCGCGAGCCGCTGGCGTACTGCATGTCGACCACGACGAGGGCCACCGCGCGGGGGTCGAGGCGGAACGGGGGATTGAACTGGTGCGCGTAGTCGGGCGGCGAGGGGGCCATCGTCGCCCTCAGCACGCCGGGCGGCGCAGCACGACGGGGTCGATCTTGCGCTGGAGCTGGCGGCCGTCGCTCGTCGTCCCCACCAGCCTGCCGCGATCGACGATGACCTTGCCGCGCAGCAGCGTGGTCACCGGCCATCCGGAGACGGCCCAGCCTTCCCACGGGCTGTAGTCGGTCACGTGGAAATCCTCGCGCGTGAGCGTCTTGCGCACGGCGGGGTCGAGGAGCACGAGGTCCGCGTCGCTGCCGGCCGCGATGGCGCCCTTCCTCGGGTAGAGGCCGAAGATCCGCGCCGCGTTGGTCGCGGTGATGTCGGCGAACCGCTCGAGGGTCATGCCGCGCTTCACCACGCCCTCGCTGTAGGCGATGCCCATCCGGGCCTCGGCGCCGACGTTGCCGCCGGTGACGTCCTCGATGGTGCGGCCCCGCAGCTTCACCTCGAGCGAGGTCGGGTACTCGTCGGTCGCCAGCGTCGCCAGCCCGTCGTGGACGAGGCCGCGCCACAGCGCCTCCTGGTCCTCGGGGAACTTGAGCGACGGGTAGGTGTGCGAGCAGAACCCGCGCGGGGTCTTGTAGTACTCCGCGTTGAAGCACGCGTACTGGTGGAGCGTCTCGCCGTACACCGGCAGGCCGTCCGCGCGCGCCTCGCCGATGGTGTCCACTCCTTCCCTGGCCGAGGTGTGCACGAAGTAGACGGCCGCGCTCATCGCGCGCGCCAGGGCCACCGTCCGGCGGAACGCCAGCAGCTCGGAGAGCTTGGTGTGGACGAGGTGCAGGTTGGTGCCGTCCATCCGGCCCTCGTGGCGGAACCGCTCGTAGTTGAACTGCACGAGGTCCTCGTCCTCGCCGTGCACCACCATCAGCCCGCCCGCGGGGGCCACCTTCTCCATGGCGAAGCCGATGCGCCCGAAGTCGAGGCGATTGCCCTGGCGCCTGGGGTGCGGCGGCAGCACGTTGGTGGTGAAGACCTTGAAGCTCGGATAGCCGGCGCTGACGGCGTCCGGGATCTGCTCGAAGACCTTGAGGTCGAGCGCGCCGCACAGCGTGATGTGGAACGCGTAGTCGACGTGCGAGTTGCCCTTCCAGCGCGCCGCGCGCTGCTCGATGGCCGTCCGGATGTCGTCCACGCCCGGACGGACGTAGACGAAGTCGAGATGGGTCGTGGTGCCCCCGTGGGCCATGCCGCGCGTGTCGTCCTCGGGCCCGAGCGTGGCCGCCGGCTGGTCGGGATGGCTCATGATGGCGTGGGCCAGGTGCGTGTGGGGGTCGATGCCGCCCGGGACCACGATGGTGCCCGCGGCATCGATGACCCGCGCGCCGTCCCGCGGCAGCGACCCGGGCAGCGCCACCGCCACGATCTGCTCGCCCTTGATGCCGATCTCCCAGGGGCCCGCCCCCTGCGGCGTCACGACCCGTCCATTGGCGATCACGGTGTCTAGCATGCGCGGAGACTAGCCCGGGCGCGTACGCGGGTCAACGAGTGCTAGGATTCACGGCGTGGACGACGACGTCGCTTTCCTGAGCGCGGTTCGTCAGGCCGAGCTGATCCGCACCAAGCAGGCCTCGCCCGTCGAGCTCGTCCAGGGGTATCTCGACCGCATCGACCGCCTCGACGGCCGCCTGCGCGCCTACGTCACGGTGACCCGGGACGCGGCGCTGGCGGCGGCCCGCCGGGCCGAGTCCGCCGTCATGCAGGGCGGGCGCCTCGGCCCGCTGCACGGCGTGGCGTTCGCGGTCAAGGACCAGTTCGCGACGCGCGGGGTCCGCACCACCGCCGGCTCGCGCATCCTGGCGGACCACGTCCCCGAGGACGACGCCACCGTCGTGGCGCGGCTCACCGCCGCCGGCGGCATCCTCCTGGGCAAGCTCAACCTGACCGAGTTCGCGCTGGGCGGCACGATCGACTTCCCGTTCGGTCAGCCGCGCAACCCGTGGAACACGGCGCACGACACCGGCGGCTCCTCGGCCGGCTCGGGCGCCGCCGTCGCGGCCGCGCTGTGCGCCGCCTCGCTGGGCGAGGACACCGGGGGCTCCGTCCGGACGCCGGCCTCGTGGTGCGGCGTCGCGGGCCATCGTCCGACCTGGGGCCTCGTCTCGCGTCACGGCTGCATCCCGCTCGCCTGGTCGCTCGACACGCCCGGACCGCTCGCGCGAACGGTCGAGGACTGCGCGCTGCTGCTCGGCGCCATCGCCGGCCACGATCCCCACGATGCGCTCACGACGCGGCGCACGCCGCCCGACTACCGCGCCGCGCTCACCGGCGACGTCCGCGGCCTGCGCGTCGGCATCGTCCGCGAGCTGACGTCCGGCGCCGAGGTCGATCCCGAGATGCGGGAGGCGGTGCTGGCCGCGGTCGCCGTGCTCGCCCGGCTGGGCGCGGCCGTGGACGAGGTCTCGCTCCCGCTCGTGCCGAGCGCGGGCGCCGCGTTCATGGCCCTCTGCGATTCCGAGGGCGCGGCACGCCACCTCGCCTGGCTCCGCACGCGCCCGGCGGACTACGACCGCGGCACGCGCCGGCGCCTGCTCGCCGCCGCCCTGATCCCGGCCGCGCTCGTGCAGAAGGCGCAGCAGGCGCGCGCGCTCGTCCGCGCCCAGGTGCTCGGCGCGCTCGAGCGATTCGACCTGCTGGTGGCGCCCACGTCGCATCGCCCCGCACCGGTCATCGCCGCGTTCACGGCGCCGATCACCAGCAAGGCCGAGGCCGCGGCGCGCTTCTTCACCCGGCGCTCCTTCACGACGCCGGCGTCCCTCGCCGGCGCCCCTGCGCTGGCCGTCCCGTGCGGCTTCAGCGCCGCGGGCTTGCCGCTCAGCCTCCAGATCATCGGCCGGCGCTTCGAGGACGCGACGGTGCTCCGCGTCGGCCACGCCTACGAGCAGGCGACCGACTGGCACCGCCGCCGGCCGTCGCTCTCAGCCTGACCACGCGCGTCAGGCGGCGTGGGAGTACAGCGCCAGACCGGGGACGTCGAGCTCGACGCGCTGCACCGTGGCCGAGTCGGCCTCGGTGACGTAGAGCCAGCGACGGTCGGGGCCGCCGTAGGCCACGTTGGTGGGCCGCAATCCCTCGCAGCAGCGCAGCCGCCGCACGGGCTCGCCCGTGCGGCTGAAGATCCACACGCAGCCCAGCCCCGGATGGGCGACGGCGACCCGGCCCTCGACGTCCGTCGCCATCCCGTCCGGCCCGATGCCGCCCGACATCTGGACCCACACTCCCACGCGGCCGAGACCGAGCCGGCCGACGCCGAGGCCGCCGAGGCTTGCGAGCGGCACGCGCCAGATCGCGTTCGCACGCGTGACCGCCAGGTACAGGATCGACTCGTCCGGTGTGAGCACGAGCCCGTTGGGGCTGGGCACCGCGTCGAGCAGGCACTCGAGTGCGCCGTCGCCGCGGAGCCGGTAGAGCCGGCCCCGCGGGTCGCGCAGGTCCGACTCCCCCTGGTCGGTGAAGTAGAGGTCGCCGTTGCGGGCGAATAACAGATCATTGAGGCCCTGGAACCGCTCGCCGTACGGCCGATCGAGCAGCACGCTCGTCCGGCCGGACGTCGCGTCGAGCGTCAGCAGCCCTTGCCTGTGGTCGGCGATGAAGATCCGACCGTCCCTGGCGATCTTGAGCCCGTTCGGCTCGCCATCGTACTCGGCGATCTTCGTCGGCGTACCGTCGGGCGCGATCCGGAAGATCCGGCCCGTCGGGATGTCGGTGATCCAGAGCTGACCCTGGCGGTCGAAGGATGGCCCTTCCAGCAGGCGACCGCCCGGAATGCGGGCGAACACTGTGGTCTCGATGCTGGGCGGCGCGGCGAACATCAACGATCCCCCCTGGTGACGAACCGGGCCTCGAGCCGCTCCCACTCCCGACGACCGAAGAGATCCCACAGCTCGCCGTGGGTGAGCATGTCGGCGGCCAGCCCGGTCGTGGTGCCCGCGCGCTTCAGCTCCTCGAGCAGACGCTGGCCGGCGCGGGCCATGACGCGCGTGAGCGAGTTCGGGTAGATCACGACCTTGTAGCCGATCTCCGCGAGGTCCCGCTGCGGGAGGATCGGCGTGCGGCCGCCCTCGACCATGTTGGCCAGCGTGGGGGCCGGGATGC
>DASUPA010000403.1:0-5542 GCA_036276335.1 Candidatus Methylomirabilota bacterium
GCCGGCGCCTGCGCCATGGCAGGCACGACCATCCCGAAGACCGCCACGAGGGCGACTGCGACTACCAACAGTCTCCTCATCACTGCCTCCTCAAAGAGTGTGGGTGCAGCAACTAACCGTTGTGCGCCGTGGGACGACATCCACAACAGCTACAGAGACTCCGGCCAGCGGTATGAACTTATACGAGAGCACCGGGAAAAACGTCAAGAAAAAACTACACTTTCCAGGCCGCTACTTACGGTCCCCCATCGCGCGCAAACGCTCCATCGCCGCCTGGCCGAAGGGCGTGTCCGGGGCCAGCTCCCGGGCCCGCCGGAAGCTCCCCCTGGCCTCCTCCGGCCGCTTCCGCGCCGTCAGGACCAGGCCGAGGTTGTAGTAGGCCGCCTGCAGGTCCGGGTCCAGGTTCAGGGCGAAGCGCAGGGCCTGCTCGGCCTCGGCATACTTCCGGGTGTGGTAGAGCGCCAGGCCGAGATTCTGGTGGGCGTACGCCGGCACGGTCAGGGTCGGCAGCGCGACCGCGCGCCGGTATGCCACCACCGCGTCCTCCCACCGGCGGGACTCCGCCAGTGCCGTCCCGAGGTGGAAGTGCGCGTCCGCCAGGCCCGGATCGACCTCGACCGCCTTGGACAGCTCCTCGATGGCCTGGTCCAGCCGTCCCAGCTGCAGCAGCACGACGCCCAGGGAATCCCGGTAGATCGCCCGCGATGGGTCGAGCATCACGGCTTCCTGGAGGGCGGCCAGGGCGGGGGCCGGCTGTCCGTCCCTGACGAAGCTGAGGCCTCGCTCGTAGGCGTTCTGGGCGCGCAGACGCTGGACCTCCGAGGATGGTCCCGCCGAGGCGCAGCCGGACAGGACGAGCGCGCTGCCCGCCAGAGCCAGTGCAAATAGTCGAATTCTTGACACCTTATCCCCTCCCATGTAGCCTCGGAGTCGTGCCAACGTACGAATACGAGTGCAACAAGTGCCGCCGCGTGTTCGAGGTTCGGCAACGCATTTCAGAACCGGCCCTCACGACGCACGAGGGCTGCGGCGGCGAGGTTCACCGGCTGATCTCCCCGGCACCGTTCATCCTGAAGGGCGAAGGCTGGTACGTCACCGACTATCCGTCGGAGGCGCGCAAGAAGGCCAAGGAGGCGGAGAAGTCGACCGCGACCTCCACCGCCGGTAACGGCGACAAGGCGGCCGACAAGAGCAGCACTACGACTCCTTCCGCGCCCGCCGCGTCACCGGCCCCAAAGCCCGCCGCGCCGCCGGCCCCAAAGACCGACTGACGACCACCGGCGTGCCGCGGCGCGCCTTGAATGCCGCGGCCGCGCTTCCTTCCCGCACGGCGATCTCGAGCCGCCCGCTCGAGCCGATCAGCGCGCCCGCCTGACCCGGCGGCAGATCACCGTACGTGCCGACCAGCGGTAGCCGGCGGCCACCCAGCCGGATGCGTGGAGCCCCCCCGAGCCCGTCCAGCGTCTCCGCGCGAATGGAGGTGACGAGGTTCCCGAAGCGATCGACGTGCAGCACGGCCCCGGCGACCGCCCCGGCGACGGCACGCACCGTGGGCCACGACAGCCGGAGCGGGTCCACGACGCGCGGACCGAACCGCTCTGGCGCCACCCCCGTCGCCAGGTATGCGGCGGCCGGCGCGAAGATGTCGCGCCCGTGGAAGGTGCGGCTCACCGACGGCAGGCGATACTCGGGCGCGCGGAGCTCCCAGGCGCGCCAGGCGGCGGAGCCGTCCAGGAACGGTGTGAAGACGCCGTTGTCGGGGCCCACGAACACCGCCCGCGCGGTCTGCACGACGAGCTCGCGGCGGTCGGTGCCGACGCCCGGGTCGACCACCGCGAGGTGGACGGTGCCGGGCGGAAAGTGGGGGGCCGCGGCGTCGAGGGCGAGGGCGGCCTCCGTGACGTCGTGGCGCTCGACCTCGTGCGTGACGTCCACCAGATGGACCGGACGGCCGGCGGCGGCCGCGATCTCGAGCATGACGCCCTTCATCTCCGCGACGTAGGCGTCACGCGTCCCGAAGTCCGTCGTGAGCGTGATGATCGCGCTCAACGCGCTCCGTGACCGCCGGCGCTCACCGGTCCCGGTCCACCACGAAGTCGGCCACCAGGGTCAGCACCTCGCGCTCCTCCGAGGGTGGAAAGGCCTTGAGGTCGGCCTTGGCGGCGCGCGCATACGCGTGCGCGCGCTCGCGCGCGTAGTCCACGCCGTCGTGCGCGACGACGAGGCGCCGGATCTCGTCGATCTCGGCCGGCTCCAGCGCGCGCCGGCGGAGCAACGCGCGGACGCGGTCGGCCTCGGCGGCGCTCGCCCGCTCCAGCATGGCGATCAGCGGCAGCGTCCGCTTGCCCTCGCGGAGGTCGGCGGCGACGGCCTTGCCGAGGCGCCGCTCGTCGGCGACGAAGTCGAGGGAGTCGTCGGACATCTGGAAGGCGATGCCGATGTCCAGGCCGTAGCGCGTCAGCGCCTCGAGCTGGTCGTGCGGGACGCCGCCCAGCAGCGCGCCGATGCGGCAGCAGGCCGACATGAAGGAGGCCGTCTTCTGCGTGATGATGCGGACGTAGTCGGCCTCCGAGGTGAGCCCGCTGCGCTTGAGCTGCAGCTGGAAGACCTCGGCCTCCGTCATCGACACCGTCGCGCGGGCCAGCGTCTCCATCACCGCGCCGTCGTTGTCGCGCACGAGCAGGGCGAACGACTTCGAGTAGAGATGGTCGCCGACGAGGACCGAGGCGTCGTCGCCCCACTGCGCGTTCGCCGACGGCTGGCCGCGGCGGAGCGGCGCCTGGTCGACCACGTCGTCGTGGATGAGGGTGGCGGTGTGCAGCAGCTCCACCGCGCACGCCAGCCGGACCCCGCGCGCCCCCTGGTAGCCGGCGATGCGGGCGGCCAGGAGGAGCAGGATCGGCCGCAGGCGCTTGCCGCCCGCGCCGGCGATGTAGCCGCCCATCTCCTGGATGAGGGGCACCGGCGACGCGATCTCGCGCCGGATCGCCGCCTCGACGGCAGCCAGGTCGTCGCCGACGAGGGCGGCGACCCGCTCCTTGAGGACCTGCTCCAGCGTGGGCGTCGGCACCGCGGACTACTTCGGAATGACGCGATCCCGGACCTGGATCTCGGATCCGGGCGCGACGTTCTGTACCTCGGCGACCGAGAAGCGGTCGCGGATCTCGATCACGCGCGCGGTGGCGATCTCCTCGTCGAGCTCGCCGAGCAGCTCGCCGGTGACCGGGTGGACGAGGGGGATGCGGTCGCGGCGCAGGCTCACCACGGTCCCCGGCTGGATGCCGTCGACGCTGGTGAGGTCGATGACGATGCGGGTCGTGTCGACGTAGACGACGAAGCCGCGCTTGGGGACCTCGGGCTTGGGCCCGGGCACCGCCACCGGCGCCGCCGCGGCGGTGGCGGTGGCGGTGGGGCGCGACGAGGCGGCCGCGCTTCCGCTCGACGCCGGCCGCACGTCGTTCGTCTCGAACATCGTGCCCTGCCGCGGGCTGATCTTGCCGCCGCCGGGCGGCGTGCCGTACTTCGCCACGATCTCGGGCAAGGCGATGATCGCGCGCTGGCCACGCAGGAGCGTCGTCATCGTGGTCGGGACCTTGTCCTCCTCGACCCAGACGTACTCGGGCTCGCTCGGCACGTCGCCGTACCGCGGGTTCTTGATGAGCAGCCAGCGCGGCTCCGCCGACTTGATGACGATGGACGGCTCACCGGGGTCGGCCACCCCCAGGACCTTCTTCACCGCGGAACATCCCGACAGGGCGACGGTGCCGGCCAGGAGGCAGACGAGAACCCGCGTCCTCATGCGCCGAGGAGCATAGCACACCGGGTCAGTCTTCCACCCGGGGCTCCCAGGGGAAGCGCTGCGCCTCGAGCGCGCTCGCGGACACCACGGACATCCGCCGGGAGAACAGCGGCGCGCCCGTGATGGCCGAGATGTAGGTCACGTCCAGCGCGACGAGGCCCCGGCGCTCGAGCAGCACGGGCACGATCCAGCCGGACACGTCGAGGTTCCGGGCCACGCGCACCGCACGCTCGGGTCGCGCGAGCACCTCCTCCACCCGGACGGGGCCGGCCGCGAACATGTCGCTCACCGCCAGGGGGTCGACGGCGACGAAGCGCTTGGAGCGCTCCAGCGCGGTCGCGATGAGGAACGGGACGCGCCGGAGGTCGGCGCGGGCGTCGGTCATGTCGATCACCGGCGTCACGGCGACCTTCAGGCGGCCCCGCGTGATGCGAGCGCCGTCCTCCACCCGCGGCGCGGGCTTGCCCGGCGCGGGGACGAACACCGCCGTCGAGAAGTCCGGCTGCACGCGCCGCACCTGCGCGTGGCCCAGGACGTCCTCGTAGCGCCCGAGCGGCTTGCCCGTGAGCGGATGCGTGAAGGTCTCGCCCTTGCGGAAGATCGTGTACTCCTGTCCGACCTGGGCGCCACGCGCGGACCCGATGTCGAGGAAGATCTCGTCCTGGTCGACCGAGACCACGATGCCTTCCACGGGACTGAAGGCCTGGATGAACTCGTCGGCCATGAGCGCGAAGGTCGCGCCCACCCGGTCCGCCATCCCGGCCGCCGCCGGCGCGGCTGTCAGCATGACCGCCAGCACCGCCGCCGCCAGCGGGCGGCGCATCAGAACGTCACCGAGGGCTGGTGCACGCCGAACACCGCGCGCAGCCGGTCGCAGATCTCGCCGAGCGTCACCCCTTGCTCCACGGCGTCGACCATCAGCGGCACGAGGTTGGCCGAGCCGCGCGCGCCCGTCTCCAGGGCATCGAGCGCGCGCAGGGCGCGGTCGTTCTGGCGCGCGCTCCGGGCGCGCTGCACGCGCTCGCGCAGCGCCGTCCCGATGCCGGGATCGACGGCGAAGAGCCCCATCGGGGCGCCGTCGTCGGTCACGAAGTCGTTCACGCCGACGACGACCCGCCGCCGGTCCTCCACCTCGCGCTGGTAGGCGTATGCCGCGTCCTGGATCTCGCGCTGCATGAACCCGATGGCGTTCACGGATCCCCCCATGTCGTCGATGCGCCCGATGTACGCCTCCGCGGCCTCCTCGATGTCGCGGGTGAGCCGCTCCACCGCGTAGGACCCGCCGAGCGGGTCCACCGTGTCGGCCACGCCCGCCTCGTGGGCGAGGATCTGCTGCGTGCGCAGCGCGATGCGCACCGAGCGCTCGGTGGGCAGCGCGAGCGCCTCGTCCATCGAGTTGGTGTGCAGCGACTGGCAGCCGCCGAGGACGGCCGCCAGCGCCTGCACGGTCACGCGCACGATGTTGTTCTCCGGCTGCTGCGCGGTGAGCATGCTGCCCGCCGTCTGGGCGTGGAACCGCAGCATCATCGAGCGCGGATCGCGCGCCCCGAAGCGCTCGCGCATGAGCCGCGCCCACAGCCGCCGCGCCGCCCGGAACTTGGCGACCTCCTCGACGAGGTTGTTGTGCGCGTTGAAGAAGAACGACAGCTGCGGCGCGAAGGCGTCCACCTCGAGCCCCGCCTGGAGCGCCGCCGTCACGTAGGCGACGCCGTTGGCGAGCGTGAACGCCACCTCCTGCACCGC
>DASUPA010000404.1:0-6724 GCA_036276335.1 Candidatus Methylomirabilota bacterium
CAGCGCTCGGGTGCGGTGGGCGGACGGCACGCTGCGCCTCTCCGACGTGACGGCGCAGGCGCTCGGCGGATCCATGCGGGGCGCCCTCACGGTGACGCCGGCTCGCCCGGGCGAGTCGCAGCTCTCGGTGACGCTCGAGCGGGTGGCGCTCGCCGCCGTCGAGACGCTCGCGGGCCGCGCGCTCGGGGTGACGGGCCACGTCACCGTGACCGGCGAGCTGCGCGGCGACCTGCGCGACCTCACCACCGGTGTCGGGAAGTTCCGCGTCGCGTCCGGCGATCTCACGCTGCCGGCGCCGCTCGCCCGGCTCGGCGCCGGCGTCGTCAGCGGCGATGCGCGGCTGGCGGCCGGGACCGTCGAGGTCGCCGGGGCCCGCGGGCGATGGCCGGGCGTCGAGGCCTCCGACGTGAACGGGACGCTCACGTCTGACGGGCCGCGCGGCCTGTCTGCCACGCTGGTCGGCGACCTGGGGCGGCTCGCGCGGGCGTGGAACGATGATCGTGTAGCCGGTCGCGCGCGTCTCGCGGCGACGCTCGATGGCCGCTGGGACGCGCTCACGGCCCGCGGTCGGCTACACGCCGCGCCGCTTCGCGTTGCCGAGATCGGCGTCGATGCCGTCGAGGCCGCCTTCACGCTGTCCGATCGGACCCTGGCACTCTCCTCGGTCGTGGCCGCGCTGGGCCAGAGTCGGCTCGAAGCCGACGGGACGGTCGTGTGGTCGGGGCCGCTGGACGCCGCGCGGTGGCAGGAGGCGGCGCGCGTCGAGGCCCGCGCGGCGGTGCCCGAGGCGCGCATGGAAGATCTCGCGCCCTGGCTGCCGCCCGCGTGGCGTGGGTCCGGGCGCTTCACCGTCACCGACGGTCGCCTCAGCGGCACCCCGGCCGCGTGGACCGCGACCGCGCGCATCGCCTCGGACGCGCTCTCGGTGCGCGGCGAGCGCGTGACCGACCTCGCCGCTACGCTGGCGGCCAGCCCGGCCGAGGTCGAGGCGACCAGCGTGCGCGGCGCCGTCCGCGGGATCCCGGTGGGCGGACGCGCGCGGTGGGTGTGGGCCGGAAGCGGCCAGGCCCATCTCGAGGCGGGACCGGCGCGGCTCGACGCCGTGCGGGAGCTCGCGAGGCTGATGCCGGTCGACGGCACCGTCCGCGCGACGGCCGACGCGCGCGTCGATGGCGGCGTCCTCTCCGGTTCGGCGCGCGCGACGCTCGAGGGCGTGGCGGTGGCGGACGTGAGCCTCGGCCCTGGAAGTGTCTCGGCCACGCTGGACCGCGGGGCGCTCGACGCCCGGCTCGCCTTCCCCGATTCCCGCGTGTCGGCCACGCTCTCGGGCAAGCTCGAAGCGGGGCAGGACCTTGCGGTGCGCGCCCAGGTCGCCGACTTCGACCTGGCGCCGCTGCTCGCGCGCTTCACCGTGCGCGACGCCGCGGTCGAGGTGGGCGGCCGCGTGAGCGGCACGGCGGCGCTCGCCGTCCCGTACTCGGCCCCGACGTCGGCGCGGGGCACGCTCCGGCTCGATCCGGTGAGGCTGCGCGTGGCGGGGAAGGAGTGGCGCAACACCGAACCGGTGGTCGTCCGGCGCCAGCCGGGTCAGACGCGCGTGGAGTCGGCGCGACTCGAGGGCGGTCTCGGCACCATCGGCGTCAGCGGGCTCGTGGACGACGGGGGCCGCCTCGACCTCGCGGCGCGCATCCACGTCTCGCTCGACGCGCTGCCCGCGTTGCATGAGCAGATCGGCGAAGCCGCCGGGACGCTGGACGCGACCGCCGCCATCACGGGGACCACGAGCGCTCCGCGCGTGAACGGCGGGGGCACGGTCAGCGACGGGCGCGTGGTGCTCCGCGCGCTCGAGGAGCCGGTGACCGGGATTCGCGGGCGCTTCACGCTCGATGGCACCCGCGTGCGGGTCGCCGACGCGGTGGCGACGCTGCGCGGCGGCGAGGTTCGCGCCGGCGGCGACGTGGACCTCGCCGGACCCTCGCCGCGGCTCGACGTGAAGCTGCGCGGTCGCTTTCCGCTTGCGCTCCTCGCCGCCCTGCGCCCCGAGGTGCAGGAAGCCTCCGGCGTCCTCGACGTCCAGGCGACCGTGACGGGCACTGCCGCCGACCCGCAGGCCGTCGGTGACGGCACGATTCGCGACGGCCTCGTGAGGATGGCCGCGTACCCCGAGGCGCTTCGCCAGATCCACGCGCGGTTCACGATGTCGCCGGCCGGCGTGCGACTGGCGAGCGCGACGGCGTCGCTCGGCGGCGGTACGGTGGGCGTGCGCGGGGACCTGGCGCTCGACGGCCGGGCGATCGGACCCTTTCGCTTCGATCTCGAAGCGCGAGGCGTGTCGCTCGAGCCGGCGCCAGGGGCGCGGACGACGTGGGACGCCGACCTCGAGCTGCTGGGCGCCGGATCGCGCTCCCTGCTGCGTGGTGAGGCCACCCTCGTGCGCGGGACGTACGTCAGTGACGAGCCGCTGCTGCGGCTGCTGCTGGGCGGGCGCGGCACGACCGCGGGCGGCGGGGAGCCGTCATTCGCCTTGCCGCTCCAGATCCGCGTGCGGGTCGACGACAACCTCACGGTGCGCACGGCCGTCGCCCGCTTCCGGGCGGGCGGGACGGTGACGCTCTCGGGCACGACGGCGGCGCCGGTGCTCTTCGGCACCGTCGTGGTCCGGGAAGGCCAGCTGATCTTCCGCAAGCAGCGCTTCACGCTGACGAGCGCCTCCGCGCGGTTCACGGACCCGCGCCGGATCGACCCGATCCTCGACGTGCGCGGCGAGGCGCGGATCCAGACGTACGACGTCAGGCTGCACATGACGGGGCGCAGCGAGGATCTCCAGATCCGCCTGTCCTCGACGCCGCCGCTGCCGGAAGAGGACATCCTCAGCCTCATTGCGTTCGGCACGACGCGGGCCCAGCTGGCCCGGGGTGGATCCACGGCGGTGGCCGGCGAGATCGCCGGGCTGCTGCTGCGCGATCTCTTCGGCTTCTCGGCCGGTGAGGGCGGCGCTCCGATCGACGTCGAGCTGCAGACGGGCGAGGAGGGTGAGCGGAGTGTGCGGGTGGGCGGGCGGCTCAATGAGCGGACTCGGGTGCTCTACTCGCAGGGTCTCGAGCAGCGCGATGCCCGGCGGCTGCGGCTCGAGTACGAGGTGATCGGTCCGCTCGTCATTGCGGGCGAGCAGGACTTCCAGGGCGGGTTCGGGGGCGACGTCCTCCTGCGCCTGCGTTTTCGATGAGCGGCCGGGCGATGCTGCTTGCGGTCTGCCTGGTGCTCGTGAGCCGGGTGGCCGCCGCCGCGCCTCCGCTCGTGACCGGGATCGACCTCGTGTCGCCACACCGGCTGCCGGAGGAGCGCGTGCGGGCCGCGATCGGGCCGCTGTCAGGCCGGCCGCGGCTGCGCGGCGAGATCCGTGAGAGCGTCGTGCGGCTGTGGGCGCTCGGGCTCTTCTCGGAGGTGCGCGTGGAGGAGGTCCCGGAGCCAGGGGGCGTGCGGCTGCGCTATGTGCTCGCGCGCCGGCCGCACGTCGGCACCGTCGACTTTCAGGGGGACCTCGAGCTCGACGTCGGCGTGGTGGCCGAGGCGGCCGGCCTTGTGCCCGGGACGGGGGCCGAGCCGGCGCGGCTCGAGGCGGCGCAGCGTCGGCTGCTCGATCTGTACGAGCGAGAAGGCTTCCTGCAGGCGCGGGTGGCCGTCGAGAGCGAGGCGGACCCGGCGACGAACGCGCGCGACGTGGTGGTCCGGATCGACGCGGGTGAGCGCGCGCGGGTCGGCGGCGTGCGAGTGCTCGGAGCCGACCGCCTGTCCGCCGAGTTCGTGGAGAAGGCCTTCGGCATCGACGCGGGCGACCGGATCGACGAGGCGGCGGTGCAGAAAGGCGTGGAGGCCGTCGAGAAGCGGTATCGCGACCGTGGCTTCTTCTCGGCGCGTGTGGAGGTTCGCCGCGCGCTCGACCGTGGGCGGAACCAGGTGCAGCTCGATCTGGTGGTGGACGAGGGGCAGCACACGCGGATCGAGTTCGAGGGCGTCCGCTCGGTGGACGAGCGACGGCTGCGGGAGCGTCTTACGTTTGCCGACACGCGCGTGGTGGACGAGCCGGAGGTGCGGGCGAGCGCGCTGCAGGTGGCCGCCCGCTATCGGGAGCTCGGCTTTCCCTTCGCCGAGGTGACGGGACGGCTCATCCCCGGGCGCGATGACGTCGTGCGCTTCGAGGTGGACGAGGGGTCGCGCGTGCACGTGGAGGCCGTCGACATCGTCGGCAGCCCGCTGCCCGAGAGAGACGTCCGTGAGGCGCTCGGCACGCAGGAGCGCGGTCTCCTGACGCGGGGGTGGTTCAGGCGCGACCAGGTAGAGGGCGATGCCGGGGCCCTCGCCGCCCTGCTGCGCGCGCGCGGCTACCCGGACGCCACGGTCGCCGAGCCGCGGATCGTGTTCTCCGACGATCGGACGCAGGCCCGGGTGACGTTCACCGTCGAGCCAGGGCAACGGGTCGAGGTGGGCGAGGTGCGCATCGTCGGCGACCCGGTGGTGCCATTCGACGAGCTGCGCACGGCGCTGCCGGTGGCCCCGGGCACGGGGTGGAGCGAGCGCGCCGTGCAGGAAGGCCGGCGTGTCATCGAGCGCCGCTTTGCGCAGCGGGGTTACCTCGCGGCCGAGGTCCAGGCGTCGTCCCGGCGACGCAACGGTGTCGCCGACGTGACCTATCGCGTGACGGCGGGACCGCAGACCCGCATCGGCCGCGTGCTGGTGGGCGGGCTCGTCCAGACGCGGGAGGACGTCGTGCGCCGCGAGCTGCCGTTCCGGCCGGGTGACCCGTTCAACCCCGAGGCGCTGGTAGAGGCACAGCGGCGGCTCGGCGAAGTGGCCGTCTTCGAGCGGGTGGACGTGGAGCCGCTGCGGCCGCCGCCGGTGCCGTTCGCGGACGTGACCGTCACCGTGCGCGAGCGCAAGCCGTGGCACCTCGACCTCGGCATCGGCTACACCACGTTCGAGGGTGCACGCGCCTTCGGCGAGATCGGCCACGACAACGTCTTCGGTCGGGCGCACAGCCTCGCCTTGCGACAGCGGATCAGCCAGCGCGGAGACCGTACCGACCTCCTCTACGGCGTGCCGTGGCTGTTGGGCACGCGCTGGCGCGGCAACGCCGACCTCTTCCGGGAGCGGTTCGAGCAGATCGGGTACGATCAGGAGCGCTACGGGCTCCTGCTGGGCGTGCAGCGGCCGCTGTTCGAGGAGCTGATCCGCGGCCTGCGCGTCGCCCTGCGCTACGAGATCTCCGAGGTGAACCGGTTCGACATCGATCCCACGCTCCTCGAGGAGGACGTCGAGCCCGGTCGGCAGCGCATCGCCACCCTCACGCCGGAGGTCACGCTGGACCGGCGCGATGTCCCGCTCGACCCGCGTCGAGGCAGCTTTCACCTGGTGTCGGTCCGCGGCGGCGGTTCCGCGCTGGGAGGGGAAGCCGATTTCATCGCCACGCGCCTGGAGACGCACTGGTTCCTCGACTGGCTGCCGCCAACGGTGCTCGTCGTGTCCGCCCGGCTCGGTCTGGCGGAGCCACTCGCCGACGACGACACTCTGCCCATCGAGGAGCGGTTCTTCGCGGGCGGCGCGGCGACGGTGCGCGGCTATCGCGAGCGCCGGCTGGGCCCGCTCGATGCCAGGGGCAATCCGGCCGGCGGCAACGGCCTGGCCGTCTTCAACGTCGAGTGGCGCTTTCCGATCTGGCGCTGGTTCGGCGGCACGGTCTTCTTCGACACCGGCGCGGTGACGGCCGAGGTCGAGGACCTGGCACCCGACGAGCTGCGCTCCGGCGTGGGAGCGGGCCTGCGGCTATCCACGCCCGTGGGACCAGTTCGCCTGGACGTCGGCTATCCGCTCGACCGCGTGGAGAACCAGGACCAGAAGCCGCGCGTGTATCTCAGCATCGGGCATCCGTTCTGATGCGCGGCATCCTGGCCTGGCTCTGCGCGGGGCTGGCGCTGGCGCCCGCCGGCGCCGCCGGCGGCACGTTCGTCGACGCCGCGCTCGGCTCGGTCGACGCCCGCGTCGTGACGGCGAGCGAGATCGCGCTGGCGCGCGCCCTCGGCCTCTTCGGCTTCGCGCCGTCCGCCGCGCCTATCGGCGCCGGCGACGTCGAGCGGATGCTGGACGCCGTGCTGGTCCTGCAAGAGGCTGAGCAGCTCGACATCGGTGGAAAGCCGGACGAGGCCGAAGCGGCCTGGCGCGCGGCGGGCGAGCGGCTCGGGGGCCAGCCCGCGCTGGAGCGGTGGCTGGTGGAGGTGGGTGTCGAGCCCGCCTGGGCGCGGGCGCTCGTGGCCAACGATGGGCGCTGGCGGCGGTTCATCGAGCTCCGGTTCAAGGACTTCGCCTTCGTGACGCCGGACATGGTCTCGGCGGTGCTGGGGCCCGGTCCGCACGACGCGGCCGCACTCGAGCGGGCACGCGCTCGGCTGCGCGCGGAGGACGCCGAGAGACAGCTGGCCGCCTGGCTGCGCGAGGCCCGGGAGCGGATGACGGTCCGGCGCCTGATCCCCGACGACGCACGGATCGCGACGCCGTTCCCGATGCCCTGAGAGGTTGATGACGATGCGACAGGCGCCGGCGACCCATGATGGCCGCCGCGTCATTGTGGGATTGGTACGATGCGTCTGAACGATGGATTTCGTCCAGCCGCACCTGGATGTCCTGCTCGACCACCTGCTCCTGATAGTGTTCCTTGCGTTCCTAATCGAAG
>DASUPA010000405.1:0-2193 GCA_036276335.1 Candidatus Methylomirabilota bacterium
TGAGCTCGGCCTTGAACGTGCGCGCCAGCTGGCGGGCCAGCCGGAACGCGGGCTGCGAGGCCTTCGAGAAGTCCGAGGCGTGCAGGATGCGGCTGATCGTCATAATCGAGCCTTCCTCCGCTGGCCGGCGACGCGCGGACCGGTCGCCGGGTTAGATCGCGCTGCCGTAGCGGGACACCGTCAGCCCGACGATCTCGCGGATGGTGCCGGGATGGGTGCGGCCCGAGGCGCGCGCGGCCTGGATGAACTCCGCCGTCGAATGCAGGTACGGATTCGGGTTCGCCTCGATGAGAAACGGCGTCCCGTCGTGCGCGATCCGGAAGTCGAACCGCGCGTAGTCTCGCAGGTGGAGCGTCTGGAATGCGGTCACGGCCGCGCTCTGGATCGCCTCGACGATCGACGGCGCCAGGTCGGTGGGCACGCGCGTGCGGCTGCCGCGGTAGGCGCGCGTGCCCTCCTGCCACTTCACCTCCGCGCCCGCGATGCGCGGGGTGCCCTTGGGCAGGTGCGAGAGATCCAGCTCGACGGGTGGCAGCGCCTCCGGGGCGGTGTTGCCGATGACGCCCACGTAGACCTCGCGGCCCTCGATGTACTGCTCGATGAGCACCGGGTGGTTGAAATCCGCATGGAGCTCGTCGATCCGCTCCATCAGCTCCTTGATGCTGCCGGCCAGCGCCCCGAAGCCGATGCCGATGGAGCCGTCCTCGCGGCTGGGCTTCACGATCACGGGAAAGGCGAGGTCGTCGGCCCAGCCCAGCCGGCCGCGAAACACCGTGACGAACATGGGGCTCTGCACGCCGTGGAAGTGCAGGACCTTCTTCGTCACCGCCTTGTCCATGGCCATGGCCAGGCCGCGCGGGCCGGAGCCCGTGTAGCGCAGCCCGACCAGCTCGTAGTACGCGGCGACGTGCGGTTCCTTGGTGTCGTCGTCGCCGAAGCCCTCGACCAGGTTGAAGATGAGGTCGCACTGCAGGCGCTGCAGCCGCCGCAGGCACGCCGGGGTGCCGTCCACCACGACGCGGAGCACGCCGTGGCCGACGGACCGCAGCGCCGCGGCGATCTCCGCCACGTCGGTCTTCCGCGCGCGCCCGGTCGGTCGCGCCGCCGGCGTGTCGTCAGGACCGTGAGCGATCGCGATCCGGAGTCGTGCCATCGGCGGTCGAAGCGCGGCGCAGCGGCGCCGCGACCGGCGAGCGCCGGGTGCGGGGCACGAAGCTGCCGCGGGTGAGGAAGTTCATGGTCAGGGTCGTGGCGTACGTCGTGAGCTCCACGAGCGTCCGGGCCTCCGTGCGAGGGTCGACCTTCAGGTTGAGGCGCGCCGCCGTGTCGACGATGTTGTCGACCAGGCTCCGGACGACCGCCCGGTGCACGCCGGTCCAGTACTCGATCTTGTTGATGAGGTCCGCGCGGTGCCGCCGCAGCATGTCCACCGCCGGCTGGAGGTCCCGGGCCCGGCCGGCCCGCCGCGCGAACAGGTCCGGCAGGTCGTTCTCGAGCGCGACGTCCACCGGTGTCGGCGCCGGCGCCGTCTTCTCGAAGAACTCCTCGACGGTCATGTCCATCTCGTCGACGGTGAGGTCCGTCGACGCGAGCCGCACGGCCGGCTCGGTGTTGCCGACGGTGCGCGCGATGCGGTCCACGTAGCGCAGCTTGCGCATGGCCGGCCAGCCCCGGTACCGGCGGCGCCAGCGCGAGCCGGGCGTGAGCCACACGGCGAAGGTCTCCGCGAAGTCCTCGTCCGGGTGCTTCTGGGCGTACCAGCCTTCCATGTGGCGGACGAAGTTCCGGTCGAACGGGACGGGCCGGTAGCGCTCGCGGTAGGGGCGGTTGAACGGGCCGAACCGCTCGCGCCACTCGGCGGTCTCGTAGAGGCGATAGGCGTAGTTGAACGCGTGCCCCGCCTCGTGGCGCAGGTACATGAGGATCTCGCGCTCGTCCTCGAGGTCGTCGATCTCCTGCTCGAGCCGGGCCAGCTTCGCGTCGGCGAGGTAGAACGGGATGCCGATGATCGGCTCGCCGTCCGGGCATCCCCACTCGTCGGTGAGATAGCACCGCGGCCGGAAGTGCCGCAGCCCTTTCCGCTGCAGCTCCCGGTAGACGATCTGGATGTAGCGCTCGACCGGCGAGCCCTCGAGCTTGAGGCCGAGACGGCTGATGCGCTGCGGCAGGAGGGCACGCAGGTCCGCCGACGTC
>DASUPA010000406.1:0-13489 GCA_036276335.1 Candidatus Methylomirabilota bacterium
GTCGACGTCGCCGTCGATCGGGCGTTCGAGCCGATGCTCTGAGCCTCAGGCCCGGTCTCGCGGCTCCCGGGGGCCTCGCGCCGAGAGGGCCTTCAGCCCCTCGAGATCGCCGGCGGCCAGCCGCTGGTGGAGCAAGCCGCCCTCCTTCCACGCCTGGCAGGTGTTGACGAACCACGTCTCGGTGCCGGTCCGCGGGATCTCCTCGTACTCCAGGAACGCGGGGCCGACGGCCTGCCGCACCACGGGCGCCATGGCCTGGATCAGGGCCGTGAGGTGGGCGCAGCCGAGCTGACGGCCGAACCGCTCGTTGACGGCGCGCGTGAAGCCGCGCGCGATCGAGAGCCCGACGAGCTGCTGCAGCGGCTCCACCGCGTCGGGACAGAGCGAGTAGGGGTGCGACGCCATCTCGGCCGCCACCGCCGTGATCACGAGGTCGGGGTGGCGCACGCCGAGCGTCACGCGCATGTCGTGGATGACGGTGCCGTTGACGGCGCCGAACCAGCCGACGCCGGCGCCCTGCGGCCGCTCGTCGACCAGCCGCCCGCTCACCTCGAGCAGCGCGGCGCCGGCCCGGCGCGCCTCCATCGTCAGCGTGCGAACGTGCACGGGGTCGCCCGGTGCGCTCATCGACGGCGGATCTCCTCGAGCGTGGCCAGCATGGCGTCGTGGATCAGCCCGTTGGTGGCGAGCAGGGTCGGGGCGTCGACGTCCAGCGCGCCGCCGTCGACGCCGGTGATGCGGCCGCCGGCCTCGTCGACGAGGACGGCCCCGGCCGCCACGTCCCACGCCCCCAGGCGGAGCTCCCAGTAGCCGTCGAAGCGGCCGCACGCGACGTAGGCGAGGTCGATGACCGCGGAGCCGAGCCGGCGCACCGCGCGCGCCCGCAGGCTCATGGCCGCGTACTCCGGAAGGTTCGTGTCCGCCGTCTCGCGGATGTTGTAGGGAAACCCGGTCACCAGGAGGCTCTCGTCGATCGAGCGCGTCGCGGAGACGCGGATGGGCGCGTCGTTGAGGGTGGCGCCGCCGCCGCGCTCGCCGACGAACAGCTCGTCGCGCATCGGATCGTAGACGACCCCCAGCACGAGGCGGCGCGCCTCTTCCAGCGCGATGGAGACGCCGAACAGGGGCAGGCCGTGCGCGTAGTTCGTCGTGCCGTCGAGCGGGTCCACGATCCAGCGTCGCCCCGAGCGTCCGCCGGCGGCGCCGCGCTCCTCGGCGAGGATCGCGTCGTCGGGGAACGCGCCGCGCAGCCGCCCGAGGATCAGCGCCTCGGCGCGCTGATCCATCTCCGTGACGAGGTTGGTGGGACTGCCCTTGTAAGCGATGCGCCGGGCGCCGGAGAGCTCGTCTCGCAGGAGGCGGCCCGCTGCGCGCGCGGCGTCCACGGCCACGCGGCGCTCGAGCGATGCCATGCTGCGGCGACTCTATCACACGCTCCCTTGACAACCAACGGAGCGTCCCGGAGCATGGCATCACGCATGCGTGATGTCGCCCGGCGAGCGCGGCGGCCCGGCGCGGCGGCGGGCCCGCACCGCCGGCGCGTCGCCCGCGTCCATCCCGGCGCCCCGCCCGGCACGCTGGTGGCCGTGGAGGCGGCGCCGCCCACCCGCATCACCGTCCTGAGCTGGACGCGCGCGGCCGCGACGTTCGAGGAGGTCCCCGACGCCGACGCGGCGCTCGCCCGGGTCGCGCCCGGCGCGCTGACGTGGATCAACGTCGACGGCCTCGGCGACGTCGGGACGCTCGCGAAGCTCGGCGAGCGGTTCGGGCTCCACGCGCTGGCCCTCGAGGACGTCCTCAACGTGCCCCAGCGCGCGAAGGTGGAGCGCTACGACCAGCACATGTTCGTCGTGATGCGGACGATGCGGCTGGCGGAGGGCGCCGTGCACGAGGAGCAGGTCAGCCTCTTCTTCGGCGACCACTGGCTGATCACGGTGCAGGAGCGGAGCGACGGCGACTGCTTCGGGCCCGTGCGTGACGCCATCCGCGCCGGCCGCGGGCGGGTGCGCGAGGCGGCGGCCGACTACGTGGCGTACCTGCTGCTCGACGCGGTGGTCGACGCGTACTTCCCGATCATCGAGGACGTCGGCGAGCGGATGCAGGCGCAGGAGGCGGCGGCCATCGAGAACCCGAACGAGCTCGTGCTCCGGGACATGCAGCGCATGCGGCACGAGCTGCTGGCGCTCCGGCGCGCGGTGTGGCCCATGCGCGAGGAGCTCGGCATCCTCGTGCGCGACGAGACCGCCATCGTCTCGGCCGAGACGCGCGTGTTCCTGCGCGACGTGTACGACCACGCGGTGCAGGCGCTGGAGATCGTGGAGTCGCTGCGGGAGACCGCGGTCTCCGTGATGGAAGTCTACCTGTCCGTGCAGAACCGCCGCCTGAACGAGGTGATGAAGGTCTTGACCGTCATCGCGACCATCTTCATCCCGCTCACGTTCATCGCGTCCATCTACGGGATGAACTTCCGGCACATGCCCGAGCTGGAGTGGCGGTACGGCTACGCGTGGGCGCTCGGCCTGATGGTCCTCGTCGCGACGGCGCTGGTCGTCCACTTCCGGCGCCGGGGGTGGTGGTGATGCGCATCGCGGTGGTGGGCGCGGGGGGCGTCGGCGGCTACTTCGGCGCGAAGCTCGCGCGGGCCGGCGAGTCGGTCGTCGTGCTGGCGCGAGGTTCGCACCTGGAGGCGATCCGCCTCCACGGGCTGCGCGTGCGGTCGGCCGTCGAGGGCGACCTCACGGCGAAGGTCGAGGCGGTCGACTCGCTCGCGGGCCAGCCGACCGTCGACATGGCGCTCTTCTGCGTGAAGGCGTTCGACACCCGGAGCGCCGCCGAGGCGCTGCGGCCCGTCGTGGGACCGGCGACCGGCGTGGTGTCGCTCCAGAACGGCGTCGACAGCGTGGAGACGCTCGACGCCATCCTGGGCCGCGGCGTGGCGCTGGGTGGCGCGGCGTACGTGTTCGCGACCATCGAGGCGCCCGGCGTCATCGCCCACCGGTTCGCCGGGCGGATCGTCTTCGGCGAGATGGACGGCCGCGCGAGCGAGCGCGCCACGCGCCTGCGCGACGCCCTCGCGCGCGCGGGCGTGCCGGTCGAGCTCTCCACGGACATCCGCCGCGTCCTCTGGGAGAAGTACCTCCTCATCAGCGCACAGGCCGGGATGACCGCCGTGACGCGGTGCCCGGCCGGCGTCCTGCGCGAGACGCCGGAGTCGTGGCGGATGTACCGCCTGATCGTCGAGGAGCTGGCGGCGCTGGCGCGCGCGGCCGGGGTCGCGCTCGCCGACGACGCCGTGGACGCCGTGATGCGGCAGGCGGCGGCGATCGCGCCGGATGCGTACTCGTCGCTGCACCACGACCTCGTCCAGGGCCGGCGTCTCGAGCTCGAGGCCCTCCACGGGCACGCCGTGCGCCTGGGAGAGCGCCACGGCGTGCCGACCCCGATGGTCTTCGCCGTCTACGCCGCGCTGAAGCCGCACGCCGCGGGGAGGCGCGGCTGACGGGGCCAGCGCGCGCCCTCGCGCGCCACGCGGCACGCTACCGCGCGCGCTATGCGGCGGGTGCGGTGTCCCTGCTGGCGGCCACGACCTTCTCGCTCGCGATCCCGTGGACCGTCAAGCAGGCGATCGATGCGCTGCAGCAGGACGGCGCGCCGGTGTCCGGCTACGTCGGCCTCATCATCGCGCTGGCCGCGGGGAACGGCGTCGCCCGCCTGGGCTCCCGCTTTGCGATCGTGGGCGCGGGCCAGCGGATCGAGGCGGACCTGCGCGAGGCGCTGTACGGCGCGCTCCAGGCGTTCCCGCCCGAGACGTTCGCCCGTCACTCGACCGGCGATCTCATGGCACGCGCCTCCAGCGACGTCAGCGCGGTGCGGAGCCTGGTGGGCTTCGGCGCCGTCAGCATCGTGGCCACGGCGCTGGCCTTCGTCGGCGCCATCGGCGCCATGCTGATCGTGGACCCGTGGCTCACCCTCTGCGCGATGGCGCCGTTTCCCGTGCTGGTCGGGCTGGCGCGTCAGTTCAACACGGGGGTCAACCGCGCCACGGAGGCGATGCAGCAGCAGCTCGGCGTCGTGTCGAGCCGGGTCCAGGAGACCCTGGCCGGGATCGCCGTCGTCCGCGCCTACACGCTCGAGCCGCGCGTCGCGGCCGCGTTCGCCGCCGAGAACGGCGCGCTGCTGGACCGGAGCGTGGCCCTCGCCGCCATCCAGGCGCGGTTCACGCCGCTGATGTCGCTCATCGCCGGCGTCGGCGTGCTCATCGTTCTCTGGGTCGGCGGCGTCGGCGTCGCCGAGGGCCGGATCACGCTCGGCGCGCTCGTCGCCTTCAACGGCTACCTCGCGTACCTCGCGTGGCCGACGGTGGCGCTCGGGCTGACGCTGTCGGTCGTGCGCCGCGGGCTCACCTCCATGGCGCGGATCCAGGAGATCGTCGAGGCGGCGCCACCGCCCGTGCCGCCCGGCGCGCCGCTCGCCGGGCCGCCGTCCATCCGGTTCGCGGGCCTCACGTTCGCGTATCCGGGCCGGGAGCCCGCGCTGCGCGACGTCGACTTCGACGTCGCCGCCGGCGAGGTCGTCGCGGTGGTGGGGCCGACGGGCAGTGGCAAGACCACGCTCGGCCTGCTCCTGGCACGGCTCTGGACGCCGCCGGCCGGGACGGTGTTCATCGCCGGCCACGACGTGACGAGCCTGCCGCTCGGGACGCTGCGCGCGACGGTGGGCTGGGTGCCGCAGGACGCGTTCCTCTTCTCCCGCTCGATCGAGGAGAACCTGACCCTCGGGCGCGAGGGCGCCGCGGCCGTGGTGGCGCGGGCGGCGGCGGAGGCCGCCGTCGACGCCGAGGTGGAGGCCTTCCCGCAGGGCTATCAGACGGTGGTGGGCGAGCGCGGGCTCACCGTGTCCGGCGGTCAGCGTCAGCGCCTGGCCCTGGCGCGCGCGCTGGTCGGCGGCCCGCGGCTGCTCGTCCTCGACGACGTCTTCGCCAGCGTCGACGCCGGGACCGAGGAGCTCATTCTCGGGGCGCTCCGGGCGTCCGGCCGAACGATGCTCGTCATCACGCACCGCCTGCGCGCCGCGCAGGTGGCCGACCGGGTCATCGTGCTCGAGGCCGGACGGATCGTCGAGCGCGGCACGCACGCCGAGCTGCTGGCGCGGGGCGGCCTGTACGCGCGGCTCTGGCGCATGCAGCAGCTCGAGGAGGAGATCGCCAGTGCGTAGCGTCCCGGCCGAGCAGGACGACGTCCTCGGCCGCGCGTTCGACCGGCGGCTGGCGGCGCGGCTGTGGGGGGCCGCGCGCCGCAACCACGCGCTGCTCGCCGCCGCGCTGGCGCTGTTCCCGCTGATCGCGGTCGCCGAGCTGGCGCAGCCGTATCTCGTCAAGATCGCGATCGACGAGCACATCCTCAAGGCCGACTGGCTCGGCCTCTCCGTGACCGCCGGCCTGTACGCGCTCACGCTGGGCGTCCTCTACGCGCTGCGCATGGTGGAGGCGTACCTCATGGCGCTCGCGGGCCAGCGCGTCACCCACGACCTGCGGGCCGCGCTGTTCGAGCACCTCCTGCGCCTCGAGGCCGCGTTCTTCGACCGCAACCCGGTGGGCCGGCTCATGACGCGGGTGCTGAACGACGTCGAGGCCGTCAGCGAGGCGTTCACCAGCGGCCTGCTCGCCATCGCCGCCGACGCGATCACGCTCACGGGCGTCGTGGTCATCATGCTCTGGATGGACTGGCGGCTCGCGCTGGTGACGTTCGCGATCGTCCCGGTGCTGTCGGTCGCGGCCGCGTACTTCCGTCTCCGGGCCCGCGACGCCTACCGGGAAGTCCGCCGGCGCCTGGCCGTCCTGAACGGCTTCCTGCAGGAGTCGCTGCAGGGCATGACCGTCATCCAGCTCTTCGCGCGCGAGCGCGAGGAGCACGCCGCCTTCCGCCGCCTGAACCGCGACTACCGGCGGGCGCTCTTCGACTCGACGGTGTTCGAGGCGTCTCTCTACGCGTCGGTGGAGGCGCTCGGCTCCGTGGCCCTGGCGCTGCTCATCTGGTACGGCGGGGGGCAGATCGGGAGCGGCGCGCTGACGTTCGGCGCGCTCGTGGCCTTCATCCAGTACACCAACCGCTTCTTCCTGCCGATCCGCGACCTGGGCGCGAAGTACACCGTCATGCAGTCCGCCATGGCATCCGGCGAGCGCATCTTCGGTCTCCTCGACCGCCAGCCCGCCATCGTGTCGCCGCCCGGAGCAGCCGCCCCGCCCGATGGCCGCGGGGACGGAGCCACGACCGTCTCGAACAGGCCACCCACGTCCCTAGGCGAGCACGCGAGCCCCGCTACAACACTGCCCACGACCGGCCCCGCCCTCGAGTTCCAGGACGTCTGGTTCGCGTACGCCGCCGGCGCCTGGGTGCTCCGCGACGTGTCGTTCCGGGTGGAGCGCGGCGAGCACGTGGCGCTGGTGGGCGCGACGGGCGAGGGCAAGAGCACCTGCGCCCGGCTGCTGATCCGCGCCTACGACGCGACGCGCGGCCAGGTGCTCGTCGACGGTGTGGACGTCCGGGCCTGGGACCTCGAGGCGCTGCGGCGTCACGTGGGCACGGTGTTCCAGGACACCGTGCTCTTCACCGGCAGCGTCGCCGACAACCTCCGGGTGAACGGCGACGGCGACGCCGGCGCCGTGCGGGCCGCGCTCGAGGCGGCGAACGCCGCGCGCTTCGTGGCCGCGCTGCCGCGCGGCCTCGACGAGCCGCTCGGCGAGCGCGGCGTGAACGTCTCGCACGGACAGCGCCAGCTGCTGGCCATCGCGCGGGCCCTCGTGTACAATCCCCCGGTCCTCGTTCTCGACGAGGCGACGTCGAGCGTCGATCCGGAGTCGGAATGGCTGATCCGCGAGGGCATGAAGCGTCTGCTGGCCGGCCGCACCAGCATCACCATCGCCCACCGGCTGTCGACGATCCAGAGCGCCGACCGCATCATCGTGCTGCACCGCGGGCGCGTCCACGAGGAAGGCTCGCACGCGGCGCTGCTGCGCCGGCGCGGGCTCTACGCGAGGCTGTGGGAGCTGGGGCAGGGCGCCGTGGCGGGCTGAGCTTTCGCGCGGCGGTGTACCGGCTGGTGCGTCGCGTGCCGCGCGGGACGGTCGTCACCTACGGGCAGATCGCCGTGATGCTCGGCGCGCCGCGCTCGGCGCGCGCGGTCGGCGGCGCGATGGGCCGGTGCCCCGACGACGTGCCGTGGCACCGGGTGGTGAACGCGCAGGGCGGCATCAGCCGGCGGCGCCGCATGGGCTCGGTCCTGACCCAGCGCATCCGGCTGGAGCAGGAGGGCGTGCCGCTTCGCCGCGGACGCGTCGTGCTGGCGCGCTTCCGCTGGGAAGGATAGGAGAGACGCGATGCGACTGGCGTTGGCCCTGAACTACTCCGGCGCGAGCGTCGCGCTCGACGTCGACAAGGTCCTGGAGGCGGAGCGGCTGGGGTACTCCTCCGTCTGGACGGCGGAGGCGTACGGCTCGGACGCGGTGACGCCGGCGGCGTGGATCGCCGCGCGCACGACGCGCATCCACGTCGGCACCGGCATCATGCAGATCCCGGCGCGCACGCCGGCGATGACCGCGATGACCGCCATGACGCTGGATGCCCTCTCGGGAGGCCGTTTTCGTCTCGGGCTCGGCGTGTCCGGACCGCAGGTCGTCGAGGGCTGGCACGGCCAGGCGTTCGGCAAGCCGCTGGCCAAGACGCGCGAGTACGTCGAGATCGTGCGCGCCATCCTGAAGCGCGAGAAGCCGCTGGAGTTCCGCGGCGAGTACTACCAGATCCCGTACGCGGGGCCCGATGCCACCGGGCTCGGCAAGCCGCTCCGGTCGATCCTCCACGGCCGCCCCACGCTGCCGATCTACCTCGCCGCGGTCGGGCCGAGGAACGTCGCGCTCGCGGCCGAGATCGCCGACGGCTGGATCCCGGTCTTCTTCTCGGCGCGGCGGAGCGCGATGTTCCGCGAGTGGCTCGACGAGGGCTTCCGCCGCCGCGGCGGCCGCCACGAGGCCTTCGACGTCATGCCGATGGTGTCGGTGGTCGTCGGCGCCGACACCGCGGCCTGCCGCGCCGTCGTCAAGCCGCGGATCGCGCTCTACGTCGGCGGCATGGGCGCGCGCGGCCGGAACTTCTACAACGACATCGCGCGCCGCTACGGCTACGAGGCGGCCGCCAAGACCATCCAGGACTGCTACCTCGGCGGCCGCAAGGCGGAGGCGGAGGCGGCGGTGCCCGACGACCTCGTCGACGAGGTGGCGCTGTGCGGGCCGCGGGAGCGCATCCGCGAGCGGCTCGCGGAGTGGGCGGGGTCCGGGGTCACGACGCTCATGGTCGCGGGAGACGCCGAGGCCGTCCGGACGGTCGCCGAGCTGGCGCTCTAGCCGAGGAGGACACGAACATGACGCTGAAGGACAGGGTCGCGATCGTGACGGGTGCCGGATCCGGGATCGGCGCGGCGAGCGCGCAGGCCATGGCCGCCGCCGGCGCGCGCGTGCTGGTGGTGGACCTCAACGAGACGGGGGCGAAGTCCACGGTCGCGGCCATCGAGCGCGAGCGCGGGACGGCCATGGCGCTCGGCGCCGACGTGACGCGCGCCGCCGACAACCAGGCGATGGTCGAGCGCGCGGTCGCCGCCTGGGGCCGGCTCGACGTCTTCTTCGCCAACGCGGGGGTGCCGCAGTGGAAGACCGACGTCGAGGAGGTCGAGGAGCGCGTCTTCGACACGATCTTCGACGTGAACGTGAAGGGCGTCTTCCTCGGCGCGAAGTACGCGCTGCCGGTGATGAAGCGGCAGAAGCGCGGCGTGTTCCTGGTGACCGCCTCCACCGCCGGCATCCGGCCGCGGCCAGGAGGGCAGGTGTACGCGGCCTCCAAGGGCGCCGTGATCACGCTGACGAAGGCGCTGGCGCTCGAGGTCGCGCCCCACGGGGTCCGGGTCGTCGCGATCTGCCCCGTGGCCACGCACACGCCGATGCTGCCGACGTTCATGGGCAAGCAGCAGGTCGACGCCGAGGGGCTCGCGCGGTACGAGGCGACGGTGCCGCTGGGCCGGCTGAACCAGCCGGAGGACATCGCGAGGACGGCCGTGTTCCTGGCCTCCGACGACGCGGCCATGATCACGGGGAGCACGGTCGAGGTCGACGGCGGGCGCTGCATCTAGATGCGCGTCATCCCGCTGGCGGCCGAGTCGCTCGGCGTCCGGTCCATGGCGACCTACGTCGAGGCGGCGGACACGGCGATCCTGATCGATCCGGGCGCCACGCTGGCGCCGGCGCGCTACGGCCTGCCGCCGGCGGAGGCCGAGTGGGACGCCCTCCGACGCGCCAACGACCGCATCTCCGCGTACGCGGCGCGCGCCGGCCTGATCTTCGTGAGCCACTATCACGAGGATCACTTCCGCTCGGACCCGTCGACCTACGCCGGTCGCACCGTCCTCGCGAAGGAGCCGCGGCGGATGGTCGGCGGCCAGCAGGGCCGGCGCGGCGCCGCGCTGTGGAGCGCGCTGGAGGGCGTGGCGACCGTGCAGGCCGCCGACGGCTGGCGCCGGCGCGAGCCGGCGGTCGAGCTGTCGGTGTCGCCGCCGCTGCCGCACGGCGTGGAGGGCACGCCGCTGGGGTACGTGGTGGCGCTCACCGTCGTGGACTGCGCCGAGCGCGAGCGCTTCGTCTTCGCCTCCGACGTGCAGGGCCCGCTGTCCGCGGTCGCCGTCGCCTGGCTCATCCAGCAGCGGCCGACGCTCCTCTATCTCTCCGGGCCGCCCTCGTACATCGAGCGCGACCTGCCCGACGGCGCGATCGAGCGCGGCGTCGACAACCTGCTGCGCGTGGTGGACCGGACCGGATGCCGGGTCATCATGGACCACCACGCCCTGCGGGATCCCGCCTTCTCCACGCGGTTCGAACGGCTCTGGAGCACCGGGCGCGTGGTGACGGCCGCCGCGCACCTGGGGGTCGAGGCGGCGCCGCTGGAAGCCCGCCGCCGCTCGCTCTGGGCCGCCGTCCGCAAGGTGCCGGCGCCGGTGCGGGCGCCGGGTGCTATCATCACCCGCACACCACGCACGCTCGCCAAAAGGGGGAACGCCGAGTGACTGACACCAAGACGCTCAACGTCGGCGACCAGGCCCCGGGCTTCACGCTGAAGACCATCGGCCTGAAGGAAGTGAGCCTCGCCGACTACAAAGGCAAGAACGTCGTCCTGCTCTTCTACCCGCTCGACTGGACGCCGGGCTGAAGCAAGTGCATGCCCGCCTTCGACAAGCGCGTGAGCGACTTCGAGGCGGCCAATACCCAGGTGCTGGGTATCTCCACGGACAGCCCGTTCAGCCACGAGAACTGGGCCAAGGCCGTCGGCATCAGCCACTATCCGCTGCTGTCGGACGTCCACCGGACCGTCGCCAAGGACTACGGCGTGTACTGGCCGGACTGGAACGCCAACAGCCGGGCCACGTTCATCGTGGACAAGGCCGGCAAAGTCCGCTTCATCGAGCGCTACGGCAAGGGTGAGCTGCCCGATCCGGACAAGGTGCTCGCCGAGGTGAAGAAGGTGTAGAGAGCCGGCGAGCATCTCGAGCGGCGTACTTCGAGGGGCGCCATCGCTTCGCCGGGGCGTCCCGAGCCGCCATTGGGGGGCAAGGGGGGCGCCCGGAGCCCCCCTTGTAAACTAATCGCGCACGGGAGGCCGGACGGGCGTCCGGCCTCCTGTCGTCAGCGCCACGCCGGCCAGCACCATGGCGGCGCCGCCGATCTGCCACCGACCGATCTCCTCGCCGACGAGCACGCCCGCCATGCCGATCCCCACCACGGGCGTGACGTTCATGAAGATCGCCGCGCGGCTGGGGCCGACGCGCTCGACGGCCGCGTACCACCAGAAGTGCGCCACGGCGCCGGGCAGGGCGTGGTAGAGCAGCACCGCCCACGCCAGCGCGGAGCCGAGCCGGGGCGGCGGCGAGAGCGGCGCCGTCACGAGCGCCAGCGGGACCAGCACGAGCGTGCCGCACACGTACGCCGCCGTGGTCGTCAGCACGGGTGAATGGCCGGCCAGCACACGCTTGCCGAAGACCGTGTAGACCGTCCAGCCGACGAGGGCGAGGAGGGTCAGGAAGTCGCCGAGGCGCAGCGCCTCGGGGGTGAGGTCGGCCAGCCGGCCCTGCGTCACCACGAGCAGCACGCCGAGCGTCGAGACCGTGACGCCGACGCGCTGGGGCCGGCGCAGGCGCTCGCCGAGATACAGGCGCGCGCCGAGCGCGACCATGACCGGCGCCGTCGCCTGGAGGATGGCCGCGTTGGCCGCCGAGGTGGTGTAGATGCCCCAGTAGCTGAGCTGGGTGGACACGACGAGGCCGGAGACGCCGAGCACGAAGAAGGCTCGGACCGCCTCGGCCGTCAGCGCGCGACTCGTCTCCGCCGCGGAGCGCAGCAGCAGCACCGAGAGGAACGCGGCCGCGATGGCGCAGCGGATCGCGGTCATGAGGGTGGGCGGGATGTCGGTCAGCGCGAGCTTGGCGGTGGCGGGAAACGTGCCCCAGAGCGACGCGATCAGGAACAGCGCGACATACGCGCGCGTTTGACTGAGGCGGGGCACGTGCCTATGATAGCCCGCGCCCCATGGCCGACCATGTCTTCGAGTCGCGCGTGTGGCTTGCGCGCCCGCGTCCCGAGGTGTTCGCCCTCTTCGCCGACCCGGCCTTCCTCGAGCGCGTGACGCCGCCGGCCTTCCACCTGCAGCTGGTCAACCGCAGCGTCACCATGACGAGAGGGGCCGTCCTCGACTTCCGCCTCCGCTGGCTCGGCGTCGTGCCGCTGCGCTGGCGCGCGTTCGTGCGCGAGTGGGATCCGCCGTTCCGCTTCGTCGACGTCCAGGTGCGGGGACCCTACGCGCGCTGGGAGCACCGCCACCGGTTCCTGGAGGAGGGCGGCGGGACGTGGGTCGAGGATCGCGTCACCTACCGGCTGCCGTTCGGGCCCCTCGGCCGCCTCGTGCACCGGCTCCTCGTGGAGCGCCAGCTGCGCGAGCTGTGGGACTTCCGCTACCGACAGCTCGCGGAGCTGGTGAAGCCGCTCAGCGCGCCGGCAGGGTGATGCCGAGGCGCTCCAGGCGCGGCCGCACGCGGTCGGTCAGCAGGCCGAGCCGGGCGAGGTTGGCGACCATCGAGCCGTGCATGTCGCGGCGGAAGTACTTCCTGAACGGCGCGTAATCGTTGGAGGCCGCCGTCTCGCGACGGTAGCGCCGGACCTCCTGCATCTCGGCGGCGCTGAACCCCATGTCGTCGTAGGCCTCGGCCGGGAAAAACCCGGTGAGGGTCTTCTCGAGCGCGAAGCACGTGTAGTCCTCGAGCTCGCGGCGCTCGCTCTCCGATGCCTCGCGGATCACCTTCGGCAGCGCGAGCATGCCGAATCCCATGTGGCGCGACTCGTCGCCGAGCACGCGCCGGCACACCTCGCCGAGGACGGGGTCGCGGGCGCTCTCGCCCATCATCTTGAACAGCGCGACCGCGAACGTCTCGGCCACGAGCTGCAGCGCAATGGTCTTCAGGTACCAGCGGCTCTCGGTGAGGATGGAGTCGAAGATGTCGCGCTCGTTCTTCGGCATGGGATACCGGAGGTTGTCGAGCCGCTCGGTGATGTAGCGGTCCAGTACCTCGTTGTGGCGGGCCTCGTCCATCACCTGCGTCGCCTGGAAGAACTTCTGGTCGACACCCTCCACGACGTCGACCAGCTGGCTGCAGGTGAGGAGCGCGCCCTGCTCGCCGTACATCAGCACGCAGAGGCGCCAGGCGGCGATGCGGCGGTTCAGCGCGACGCGATCGCGCTCGGACAGGCGGTCCCACAGCGGGCTGCCGTAGATGTCGATGAGCTCGTCGGCGATGATGCGCCCGTCGTCGCTTCCGGCGGTCGACCACGGGATGTCCCGGGAGGCGTTCCACTGGTCGCGCTTGGCGTTCTCGTAGAGACGCCGGAGCTCGGGCTCGGCGGCGCCGTACTCGAACTCGAACGTCGTCGTCAGGGTGGACGGAATCTCGCGCGCCGGCATGACGGATATCCTCCCGAACCCGCGGGGGTCCTGCAATCTCGTGACCCAGTATGACCCGCGGCCGTCGTCGCGTGCAAGCGTGCTAGGCTCGCCGTGTGAGCGCGCCTCCGGACGAGCTCGGCGCCCACGTCTCCATCGCCGGCGGGGTGGCGCTGGCACCGGCGCGCGGGCGGGCGCTGGGCTGCGGCGCCATCCAGATCTTCGTCAAGAACCAGCGCCAGTGGGCGGCGCCGCCGCTCGCCGCCGCCGACGCCCGGGCCTTCCGCGCCGCCCGCCGGCGGGCGGGCATCCGCCACGCCTTCGCGCACGGCTCCTATCTCGTGAACCTCGGCTGTCCCGACCCGTCCGGCTGGCGCCAGGCGGTGCGGGCGTTCACGGACGAGCTACGGCGGGCGGAGGCGCTCGGCCTGGACGCGCTCGTCGTGCATCCGGGCTCGCACCTCGGG
>DASUPA010000407.1:0-3778 GCA_036276335.1 Candidatus Methylomirabilota bacterium
GGAAGACGCCGTCGGGCTTCCGCTCGAGCACGGCCTCGGCCGGCGTGGACGCCGGGACGACGGTGACCTCGCAGCCCGCGGCGCGGAGCTGTCGCAGGATGTTGAACTTGATGCCGGCGTCGAACGCCACGACCGAGAAGCGCGGCGGCGGCGGTGGCAGGTAGCCGCGGGCGAGGTCCCACGTGCCATCCTTCCACGTGAACGGGGCGGAGGCCGTCACCTCGGCGACCAGGTCGCGCCCCACGAGGCTTGGCAGCGCCCGCGCCCGCTCGCGCAGGCGCTCCAGGTCGGGGTCGGCGGTGGAGATGATCCCGTCCTGCGCGCCGTGATCGCGCAGGTGGCGCGTCAGCGCGCGCGTGTCGATGCCCTGCAGCCCGACGAGCCCGTGGGTCTTGAGGTACTGGTCGAGGCTCGTGCGTCCGCGCCACGACGACGGGCAGGCCGAGGCTTCCTTCACGATCAGGCCGTTGACCCACGGGCGGTGGGACTCGACGTCTTCCTCGTTGATCCCGTAGTTGCCGATCATCGGGTAGGTCATCGTCACGATCTGGCCGCGGTACGACGGATCGGTCAAGATCTCCTGATAGCCCTGCATCGCGGTGTTGAAGATGACCTCTCCGGACGTCTCGCCCTCCGCGCCCAGCGCCCGGCCGCGGAATACCCGCCCGTCGCGGAGGACGAGCAGCGCCTCCCGATCGCTCATGGCTGCCACACGACCGTGCCGCCGACGATCGTCATCCACGGCCGGCCGGTGGCCGTCCAGCCGCCGAACGGCGTGTTGCGGCTCTTGCTCGCGAAGCGTGCCGGGTCGATGGTGACGGCCGCGTCGGGATCGATCAGCGTCACGTCCGCCGTCGCGCCGGCGGTGAGGCTGCCGCCGGGCACTCCGAGCAGCCGGGCGGGATCGCGGGAGAAGCGCGCGACGAGCGTCGACAGCGGCAGCAGCCCCGGTCGCACGAGCCGGTCGTAGAGCAGCGTCACCGCGGTCTCGAGGCCGACGATGCCGTTGGCGGCGCGGTCGAACTCGCCCTCCTTGTCGGCGACGGCGTGAGGCGCATGGTCGGTGGCCACGCAGTCGATCGTGCCGTCGGCCAGCGCCTCGACGAGGGCCTCGGTGTCCCGCTTCGTCCGCAGCGGCGGCGCCATCTTCGTGTTGCCGTCCCAGCCGCGCACCGCCTCGTCCGTGAGGAGGAGGTGGTGCGGCGTCACCTCGGCGGTGACTCGCACGCCGCGCGCCTTGCCGTCCCGCACGAGCCGGACGGCGCCCGCCGTCGACAGGTGGGCGATGTGGACGTGGGCGCCCGTCAGCTCCGCCAGCAGGATGTCGCGCGCCACCATCACGTCCTCGGCCGCGGCCGGGATGCCGCGCAGCCCGAGCTCGGTCGAGACGACGCCCTCGTGCATGCATCCGCCCGCGGCCAGGGCGTGGTCCTCGGCGTGGCTGATCACCGGCGCCCCGAACGGCAGCGTGTACTCCATGGCGCGCCGATAGAGCTCGGCGTTCATGACGCACTTGCCGTCGTCGGAGAACCCCACGCACCCGGCCTCGGCCAGCTCGGCCAGCTCGGCCAGCTCCTCGCCGTCCAGCCCGCGCGTGACGGCCCCGATCGGGTAGACGCGCACGACGCCCTCGCTTCGCGCCTTGGCCAGGATGTAGTCGGTGACGGCACGGGTGTCGTTGACGGGGCTGGTGTTGGCCATGCAGCACACCGCGGTGAAGCCGCCCGCGGCCGCCGCCCGCGTCCCGGTGGCGACGGTCTCCTTGTACTCGTGGCCCGGCTCGCGGAGGTGCACGTGCATGTCGATGAAGCCGGGGCAGACGAGCTTGCCCGCGGCATCGACCACGGTGGCGTCCTGCGGAGGCGCGATCCGCGCGGCCATCCGGGCGATCTGGCCGTTCTCGATGAGCAGGTCCTGGACGGCGTCCACCGCGTTCGCGGGATCCACGATGCGGCCGCCGCGGATGAGCAGGCTCACCGCGGCCCCCCCTGCGGCTCGGTGGCCTCGGCGCCCTTGCTCCCGGCCAGCAGGAGCAGCACGCCCATGCGGACGGCGACGCCCTTCGCCACCTGGTCGAGGATCACGGAGTACGGCCCGTCGGCCACCTCGGGCGACAGCTCGACGCCGCGGTTGACGGGGCCGGGGTGCATGATCAGGACGTCCGGCCGCGCGTGCGCCCGCAGCTTCTCGAGCGTCAGCCCCCAGTAGCGCGAGTACTCGCGGAGCGAGGGGATCAGCCCCGCGTGCATCCGCTCCTGCTGCAGGCGCAGCATCATGATCACGTCCACGTCGCGGATGGCGTCCTCCAGACGGTAGGACACCTTGCACCCGAGCTCCTGCGTGTACGGCGGGATCAGGGTCGGGGGACCGGCCACGGTCACGGTCACGCCGAGCTTGCGCATGCCGTGGATGTTGGAGCGCGCCACGCGGCTGTGCGCGATGTCGCCGACGATCGCCACCGAGAGGCCGTCGAAGTGGCCCTTCTTCTCGCGGATCGTGAGCAGGTCGAGCAGCGCCTGGGTGGGATGCTCGTGGGCGCCGTCGCCGGCGTTCACGATGGAGCACGGCAGCAGCCGGGCCAGCAGCGCGGGCGCCCCCGACGAGGCGTGGCGCACCACCACCACGTCCGGGCTCATGGCGCCGATGTTGCGCGCAGTGTCCACGAACGACTCGCCCTTGGCGGCGCTGGAGCCGCTCGCCGAGAAGTTCACGACGTCGGCCGAGAGCCACTTGCCGGCGATCTCGAACGACGTCCGCGTGCGCGTCGAGCTCTCGTAGAACAGGTTCACCACGGTCTTGCCCCGCAGCGCCGGGACCTTCTTGATCTCGCGCGAGGCGATCTCCTGCAGGGAGGCGGCCGTGTCGACGAGGGTCAGGATCTCGGCGGCCTCGAGCTCCTGGATCGCGAGCAGATGCTTCCGGGTCCACGCCATGTCAGGCGCCCTCCGGTTCCTCGATCACGACGCGGTCCTCCCCGTCGTGTTCGGTCAGCCGCACCGCCACCGCCTCGCGGCGCGACGTCGGCAGGTTCTTGCCGATGTAGTCGGGACGGATCGGCAACTCGCGGTGTCCGCGGTCGATCAGGATGGCGAGCTGGATCATCTTCGGGCGCCCGAGGTCGATGAGCGCGTCGAGGGCGGCGCGGATGGTGCGGCCGGTGAAGAGCACGTCGTCGACCAGGACCACGGTCTTGTCCTTGACGGCGAAGGGGATATCGGTCCCGCGCACGACCGGCGCGCCGCGCAGGTCGAGATCGTCGCGGTAGAGGGCGATGTCGAGCGTGCCGACGGGCACCGAGGCGCCGTCGATCGACGCGACCTTGGCGGCCAGGCGGCGGGCGAGCGTCACCCCGCGCGTGCGCAGGCCGACGAACGTGACGTCCTTGGCGCCGCCGTTGCGTTCGATGATCTCGTGCGCGATGCGGGTGAGCGCGCGGTCGAGCGCCGCGGCGTCGAGAACCTGAGCCTTCTCCCGGAATCTGGGCGAGCTGACCACTTTCTCCCCTTACGAGCCTCGCTGGGCTCACTTAAAGGAAAGCACCGAACCTCGGTCACTCTACACGGCGGACTCGCGCCCTGTCAACCGAGCCGTGGTCGGCGAGCAGCGCCAGCAGCTGATCGATGGTGATCGGCTTGGTGAGGTGCGCGTCGTACCCCGCCTCGATCGCCTGTCGGACGTCCTCCGCCTGGCCGTACCCCGTGAGGGCGATGAGGCGGACGCTCGCGAGCTCCGGCCGGGCGCGCAGCCGCCGCGCCACCTCCATGCCGTCGATGTCGGG
>DASUPA010000408.1:0-12275 GCA_036276335.1 Candidatus Methylomirabilota bacterium
CGCAGATACTCGTCGACGACCGAGGGGACGTCGCGGGGCAGGAAGGAATGGAGATCGAGGCTGTCCTCGATCGGCAGCTCGACGGGGTCGTCGCCGCTCAGCCGCCTACAGCCGCGGGCCGGCCATCACGTGCTGCTGCCAGTGCTGGAATGTCAGGAGATCCTCCCCTGCAAGCTTGCACTGTCAGAACGTGGCGGCCCGCTCGAAGAAGGTGACGTCGACGACGCCGACGTGCTCGGCCCGGGCCGTCTCGGCGACCTTCTGCGTGACCATCTGCCGCACGAACGGGATCGGGATGCGACCCAGGCGATGCAGGACCTCGTCGGTGCAGCGGACCCGTGTCCCGGGAAGCACCGGCCCCTCGGCCGGCGCCGCGGTCTCCCCTTCGGGGTGCTCGCACGTCTCCGGCACGAGCTGCTGCAGGCGCATGGAGACGTACTCGGTGACCCAGGCCTGGATGGAGCGCTTGGCGTCGGCCAGGGAATCGGCCGAGCCGCCGAGCTTGCTCTCCAGCCCGCCGAGCAGGGATTCCAGCCGGCCGAGGCGCGACTCCAGCGACGCCAGGCGCGCGTCGAGATTGCCGCTGTGATCGTTCACGTCGTCCCTCCGCGCGTCACGCTAGCACAGGGCGCCGTGCGTGCCAATCCGTGAGGCGCTGGTACGCGTCGGCGGCACGGAGCACCGTCGCCTCGTCGAACGGCCGTCCGACGACCTGCATGCCGATCGGCAGCCCGCCCGCCGTGACGCCGCACGGAAGTGAGCACGCCGGATGGCCCGAGAAGTTGAACGGCCGCGTCAGGCGGATCAGCGCGGACCGGATGTCCGCGGGCCCGTCGCCCAGCGTGGCCTGACGCGCCTCGATCGCGGGCGCCGTGATCGGCGTCGCCGGCGCCAGCAGCACGTCGCGCCGCGCGAGGGCCTCGTCGACCTCGCGCCGGAGGAGCGCGCGCGCCTGCTGGGCCCGCACGTAGTGCACGCCCGTCACGAAGGCGCCGAGCATCAGGCGCGTGCGCACGTCCGGATCGTAGTCCGCCGCCCGCGTGCGCAACCACGCGGCGTGGTAGGCCAGCGCCTCGGTCGCGACGACGGCCAGCGACCCGGCGCCGGCATGGCGGACGCCGGGCAGGGCGACCTCGTCGACGACGGCGCCCGCCTTCTCGAGCGTCGTCGCGGCGCCCTCGACGGCCGCCCGGACCTCGGCGGTGGCCGACTCCAGGAAGAAGCCGCGGAGCAGGCCCACGCGAAGCCCGCGGACGTCGCCGGTGAGCGCGACGGTGTAGTCGGGCACCGGCAGCACGCTCGTGCTCGGATCCGCGGGGTCGTAGCCCGCCATCGCGCCCAGCACCAGCGCGCAGTCGGCCGCGCTGCGTGTCATCGGTCCCACGTGATCCATCGACCACGAGAGCGGCAGCACCCCGGCGCGGCTCACGCGGCCGTACGTCGGCTTGATCCCGGTGAGGCCGCAGAGCGAGCACGGGATCCGGATGGAGCCGCCGGTGTCCGAGCCGAGGGCGACCGGCGCCAGGCCCGCCGCCACCGCGGCGCCCGATCCCGAGGAGGAGCCGCCCGCCATCCGGTGCGTCGTCGCGTCCCACGGGTTGCGGGGGTGACCGTAATGCGGGTTCAGCCCCTCGGGACCGTACGCGAACTCCACCATGTTCAGCTTGCCGAGGACGATCATGCCGGCCTCGCGCAGGCGCCGCACGACGGTCGCGTCGGCCGCCGGCACGCGGTCGGCCAGGATCCGGGAGCCGCCGGTCGTGCGGACGCCGGCCGTGTCGTACAGGTCCTTCAGCCCGAGGGGCACGCCGTGCAGCGGCCCCAGCGGGCGACCGGCGACGACGGCCGCCTCGGCGGCCGCGGCGGCGGCCAGCGCGGCATCCGCGGTGAGCGTGATGAAAGTCCTCAGTGAGCCGTCTAACGCGGTGATGCGCTCGAGATGCGCGCGAACGACCTCGACCGGAGACACCTCCCGCGCGGCGATCATGCGCGCCAGCTCCGTGGCGGAGGCGAACGTCAGGTCGGCCACGTCAGAGGATCCGGTACTGCGTCGTTGGCTCCACCTCGTCGAGCGGGAGCGTCTCGAGGCCGGCGAGCATGCGGAGCGAGGCGTCGACCAGCGGCCGGATGGCCTCCAGCTCGGCGTCGGACCACTCGAAGCCCGCCAGGCCGGCGACGCGGCGCATCGTCTCCAGGTCGATCGGCTGGCTCATGGGCGGCAGTCTAGCATCGGGGCGCGCCGCGGTCTTATGCTGGGTCCGAGACCCCTTCCGTGACCCGCCGTCGCCTCGTCTGGCTCTCCGTGCTGGTCGCGCTCGCCGCGCTCGTCGCGCTGGGCGTCGCGGCGGCCGCGATGCTGCCCGAGGTCGTCCGCCGGGCCGCCGTGTGGCGCCTCGAGAGCCTCACCCAGCGACGCGTCACCATCGACCGCGTGGACCTGGACCTCCTCGGTGGCCGGGTCGCGGTCCACGGGCTCCAGATCGACGATCGCGACGAGCCCGCGCCGCTGGCGCGCGCCGACCGCATCACGGGTCGCGTGCACCGCCGCTCGCTCCTGGAGCTTCACGTCCGGATCGACGACGTCGTCGTCGAGGGCTCGGCGGTGCGCATCGTTCGCCTGACCGGCAACCGCTTCAACGTCTCCGATCTCCTCGAGCGGCCACCGCGCGCGCCGGGCCTCGTCGGCGTGACGATCGATCGGCTCCGCGTCACCGGGGGCACCGTCGTCCTCGAGGACCGGACGCTGGCGCCGGCGCGGACCTGGACATCGGAGCGGATCGAGATCGACGCGCGGGCGCTGTCGACCGCGCGCGGCGGCGGGAGCGCCGTGGGCTCCACCGTCGTGGCCGGCGCCCCGGTGCACGTGACGGCGGAGGACCTGCGCCTGGCTCCCGTGCACCTGCGGGCGCACGTGACCGTGGGCAACGTGGACCTCGCGCTCCTGCGCCTCTATCTCCCCGGCGACGCCGCGGTGCTGCCCGAGCGCGGCGTCCTGGCCGCCGGCGTCACCGTCGTCCACGACGCACGCGACGGCACGCGCATCTCGGCCGGCGCGCGGATCCGGGCGCTGGCGCTCGAGGGGCGCGGCCAGGTCGCCCCGGTGGCCACCTCGCCGGAGACGCTCGTCACCCTCAATGACCTCCACCTGACGGCCGGCGGCTTCGCCCTCGCGCGGGCCGAGCTCGAGGGCGACCTCGACGTCACGGAGGCGATCGTCGGCCCGCCGGTGACGTACGGCCTCGCGGCGACGCGCCTCGTCGCCGAGAACGTCACGTGGCCCGCCAGGGCGCCGGGACGCGTCAGCTTCACCGGCCGGCTGCCCGGCGGCGGCACGCTCGACGTCCGCGGCACCGTCGTCTCCGATCCCGCCCGGGCGGACGTCCGGGTCAAGGTGAGCGGCGCCGACCTCGGGCCGCTCAATCGCTACGCACGGACGCTCGGCGTCCTGTCCGGCACCGGGGACGCCGACGCGCGCGTCGTCGCCACGTACGAGCGCGGCCTCCGCCTCACCGTCACGGGCTCCGTCGGAGCCGGCACGGTGGCGCTGTCGGACCCCCGCCTTCCGGGGGCGCCTCCCGCGCTCACCGCCGAGCGTCTGGACGCCAGCAGCCTCGAGTACGAGTGGCCCGCCCGGATCAGCGTGGGCTCCCTGCGCATCCGCCGGCCGTCCGCGACCGTGGAACGCGACGCCACCGGCGCTCTCGCGGTGCACGAGCTCTTGTCCCGCGCGCCCGCACCGGCGGAGAGCGGCGGCGGCCGCGCCGGCGACGACGGGGACGCCGCCGGCGTCGCGCCGGAGATCACGATCGCCGAGGTCCGCATCGACGGCGGGACGCTCGGCCTGATCGACAGGACGGTCGCGCCCGCGGCGCAGGCGCAGCTCGTCAACGTCACGCTGGGCCTGCGCGACGTCACGTGGCCGGTGCGTGCGCCGACCCAGCTGGAGCTCGCGGCCGGGCTGCCGGGCGGCGGCCTCGTGAGCGCGTCCGGCACCGCGGACGGCGCCGACCAGCGCCTGGAGGCGAAGGTCACGCTGAAGAACGCGGACGTCGGACAGGCCCGGCCCTACCTCCCGTTCCGCGGGCGCGTCAGCGGCCGCGCCGACGCCGAGCTCGACGTGCGCGGACAGCTGGACCCGCTCCGCCTGCGCGTCCGCGGGGACGCCACGCTGACCGAGGTCGCCGTCGAGGACCTCGACCGGCCGCTGCTGGCCGTCGAGCGCATCGGCGCGACCGGCCTCGACCTCCGCTGGCCGCTGCGAATCGCGATCGACCAGCTGAACGTGCGCCGCCCGTGGGCGAAGATCGACCGCAACGAGCGCGGCGAGCTGTCGCTGCGCGCCGCGTTCGGCGCCCGGCCGCGACCCGACGCCGCGGACGCGCCGGCCGGGACGGGCGCGGGCGCACCCGGGGCGCCGCCCGAGATCGTGCTGGGGCGCGTGCTGATCGAGGAGGGCGCGACATCCGTCATCGACGACTCGGTGGAGCCGGCGGCGCGCTTCGAGATTCGCGGCACGCGGGTCGAGGCTCGGAACGTGACGTATCCCGTCGCGCGGCCCGCCGACGTCGCCATCTCGACACCGATGCCCGGAGGCGGCCGCCTCGAGGGCCGCGGGACGTTCCAGATCGATCCCGGGCGCATGGACGTGCAGGCCACGCTCGCGGGCGTCGCGCTCGCGCCCGCCCAGCCCTACCTGCCCGTCGACGCGCGCGTGAGCGGCACGCTGGACGGTGACGCGCGGGTCAGCGCCACCTTCGAGCCGCTCGCACTCACCGTGCGCGGCAACGCCGTCATGAGCGACCTGGCCGTCGGCGACGAGCACCGCTCGCTGCTCACGGCGGGCCGCGCGCGGGCGCGAGGCGTGAGCGTGCAGTGGCCCGGCCGCGTCCGCGTCGACAGCGTGGAGGTCGACAAGCCGTGGCTCCTGCTCGAGCGCGAGGCGTCCGGCCGCTTTCCGCTCGTCGCCCTGCTCACGCCGCGACAGCGCGGGGCGCCGCGACGGGACCCGGGCGCGAAGCCGACACCGCCGGTGCGCGTCGACATCGGCACGGTCAGCGTGAGCGACGGGTTCGGCCGCTTCGTCGACCGGGTGCCGCAGCTGCAGTTCGCCGAGGAGCTCTCGGGGCTGAACCTCACCGTGGTCGGCTTCGGCACCGCGCCCGGCACGGTGGCGCGGGCCACGCTCCGGGGCACCGTCGGCCCCGCCGCGCCGCTGGCCATCAGCGGCGAGCTCACGGCGCCGCCCGGCCAGGGCCGCGTGGACGTGCTGGTGACGCTCGGCGGCTATCCCGCGCCGCGCGCGAACGCGTATCTCCAGACCCTCTTCGGCTGGACCGCGCGCCAGGGGGCCATCACGCTGGCGGCGCACTACGTGATCGACGGCGACGAGCTCGGCGCCACGAACGACGTCGGCGCCGAGGACCTCGTGCTCGAGCGCGCGCCCGGCGAGCAGGCGCCGACGTGGCCGATCGGCCTGCCGCTCGACACGTTCGTCGCGCTGCTGAAGAACCGCGATGGGGACGTGCAGCTGTCGGTGCCGATCCACGGCACGCTCTCGTCGCCGGAGTTCCGGCTCGGCGACGCCACTGCCCAGGCGCTGCGCGCGATCGTCGTCAAGACGGTGACGCTGCCCGTGGGCCTCGTCGGCCGCCTGTTCGTCACCGAGGACGCGCGCATCGAGTCGATCGAGATCGACCCCGTGCTCTTCGAGGCAGGGACGACCGATCTCGCGGCGGGGATGGAGCCGCACGTCGACCGGCTCGCGCAGTTCCTGCGCGACCGCCCGGCCGTGCGCCTGCGGCTCCGGCCGGTCCTGAGCATTCCCGACGTCACGCGGCTCAAGCGAGTGGCGCTGCGCGAGCGCGTGCGCGCGCAGGCCGGCGAGCGCACGCCGACCGCGATGCGCGACGCGCTCGCGCAGCTCTACGTCGAGCGGTTTCCGCGACGGCCGCCGGCGGCGGTCGACGAGATGATCGCGGCGCTCGCCGAGCACGACCCTGCGCCGACGGCGGCCTCGGCCGCGCTGGCCGAGCGCCGCGTCCTGGCCGTGCGCGAGCTCCTGGCCGCCCGCGGTGTCGAGGCGTCCCGGCTGCCCGCCCTCGACGCGGCCGCGCCCGTCGAGGGCGAGGGCGCGGGGCGGGTCGAGCTCGAGCTCACCAACTAGGCCGCGCTACAATCGCCGGGATGGCCGTCCCGCTCGTCGTCCTCACCGACCCCCGCGACGCGCGCGTGCGCCGCGAGCTCGCGGTGGCCGCGGGGACGCGGATCCTCGCCGCGGCCCACGCGGCCGGTATCGACATCACCGCGACGTGCGGGGGCCGCGGCCGGTGCACGTCGTGCCGCGTCAAGTTCGTGGAGGGCACCGTCCCGCCGCCGACCATCATGGACGAGGTCCAGCTCGGCGCCGACCTCGTGCGCGAGGGCTATCGTCTGTCGTGCCAGTGCGCGGTCACCGAGCGCGTCGCGGTGCAGGTGGCGCCGCCGCTCGAGGAGCGCTCGTTCCAGATCCTCGGCGCCGGGCCCGGCGTCCGCGCGAGCGCCCCGGCGCTGACGATCGACGCCGGCATCGCGAAAGAGCTGCTCAAGGTGGCCCTGCCCCGCGACGAGCATCACCAGACGTCGGACCTGGAATCCCTGGCGGCGGCCGTGGGCGTCGCGCCCGAGACCGTGGCGCCCGCCGTGCTGGCCACGCTGCCCCAGGCCCTCCGCGACGACCCGGCCGGCGTCACGGTGACGACGTTCGCCCCGGGCGGCCGCGCGGGCGGGGCCGGCCGGCAGGTCGTGGCCGTCGAGCGCGGCGACACCACCGCGATGAAGTTCGGCCTCGCCATCGACGTCGGGACCACCAGCGTCGTGACCACGCTGATCGAGCTCGAGTCGGGCGAGCAGCTCGCGTCGGTCTCGAGCCTGAATCCGCAATCGGTCTTCGGCGGCGACCTGATGTCGCGCATCGCGTTCGCCCAGTTCAATCCGGGGAACCTGCGCAAGCTGCACACGCGGATCGTCGGCCTCCTGAACCAGCACGTGGCCGAGGTGTGCCGCGAATCCGGCGTGCTGCCGAAGTGGATCTACAAGGTGGTCGTCGTCGGCAACACCTGCATGCACCACCTGCTCCTCGGGATCGACCCGTCGCACGTCGGCCTGGCGCCCTACGCCCCGGTGATGCGCCACCCCGTCACGCTCCCCGCCCGCGACGTGCCCCTGAAGATCGCGCCCGAGGCCCGCGTGTGCCTGCTGCCCCTCGTGGCCGGCTTCGTCGGGGCCGACGCGGTGGCGGTGGCGCTGGCGACGCGGCTGGCCGAGACCGACGCGCTGCGCATCGCCGTCGACATCGGGACCAACGGCGAGGTCATCCTCGGCTCGCGCGCGCGGCTCATGGCCTGCTCGGCGCCGGCCGGACCGGCCCTCGAGGGCGCGCAGATCCGCCACGGCATGCGCGGCGCCGTCGGTGCCATCGACCGGGTCACGGTGGACGACGACATCCGTGTTCACACGATCGGCGAGGCGCCGCCGCTCGGCATCTGTGGCTCGGGGCTCATCGACCTGCTGGCGGGTCTGCTGCAGGCGGGCGCGATCGACTGGACGGGACTGATCGCCATGGACGCGCGCGCCGCTCTCCCACCCCGGCTCGCCGCGCGGCTCGTCATGCGGGGCGAGGAGCGCCAGATCGTCGTGGTCCGCGCCGGCGAGGCCGGCGCCGCGGGCGAGATCGTGCTCACGCAGGACGACGTGCGGCAGGTCCAGCTCGCCAAGGGCGCCATCGCCTCCGGCATCGCCATGGTCCAGCGCATCGCCGGCGTGCCCGACGACCGCGTGGACGAGCTGCTGCTGGCCGGCGGCTTCGGCAACTACGTGTCGATCGCCAGCGCCGTGCGCATCGGGCTGATCCCCGCGCTGCCGGCGGGCCGCATCCGCTACGTCGGCAATGCCGCCTCGCTCGGCGCCCAGCTCTGCCTGCTGTCCGAGGCCGAGCGCGCGCAGGCCGCCGCGCTCGCCCTCCGCATCGAGCACGTGTCGCTGGCCGCCCATCCCGACTTCGAGGAGGTCTTCGTCGACGCCATGAACTTCCCCCGCCGCTGATGGCGCCGGTGATCGACGCCGGCATCGTGGGCCTCACCGTCGGGCCGATGGCCTCCGTCGTCGACGCGCGCTGGCTCATGGCCTACGCCGCCGCGCTCGGCGAGACCGACCCGCGCTACTACGACACCACGGCGCCCGGCGGCCCGCTCGCGCACCCGCTGTTCCCGGTGTGCTACGAGTGGCCGGTGGCGCTCGCCCTGCGGGCCAAGGCCATCGACGAGTCGCTGGCCCCGCTCAGCGTCCACGCCACCCACGCGCTCGTGCTGCACCGCCCGCCGCGCGCCGGCGACGGCCTCCGCACCACCGCCCGCGTGACGCGCGTGCAGCGCCGGCGGCACGGCACGCTGGTCGTCATGCAGCACACCACGATGGACCGCGCCGGCCGCCTCGTCTCGGCGACCGACTACGGCTCGCTCTACCGCGGCGTCGACCTGCACGGCGCCGAGGCCGCGGCGCCGGGCGCGGCCTCCCGCGGCGGGGCGCCGACCGCCCCCGTCCGCTGGGAGGAGGCCGTCGCCGTGTCCGCGCTGGCCGCGCACGTCTACACCGAGGGCGCACGCATCTACAACCCGATCCACACGGACATCGCGGTCGCCCGCGCGGCGGGCCTCCCCGGCCTGATCCTGCACGGCACCGCCACGCTCGCGCTCGCGGTCTCGCGCGTGGTGGCTCGCGACCTCGGCGGCGACCCCACGCGCGTGCGCGGCGTGGCGGCGCGCTTCGCCGGCATGGTGACGATGCCGTCGACCTTCGTCGTGCGCGGCCGCCGCCGGGACGGCGACCGGCTGGAGTTCGACGCCGTGAGCGCGGCGGGGGCGCCGGTGCTCACGGAGGCCGCGGTCACCGCATGAAGCAGATGAGCCGTCGCGAGCGCCTGCAGGCCGCGATCGCGCGGCAGCCGGTGGACCGCGTCCCCTACGCGGTGTGGCGGCACTTCCCGGCCGTCGACCGCTCGCCGGCCGGCCTCGCGCAGGCGACGCTCCGCTTCCACGAGCACTACGGCTCGGACTTCCTGAAGATCACCCCGCGCGGCGGCTACGGCGTCGAGGCGTGGGGCTGCGTCGAGTCCGACCAGGTGCTGCCGACCGGCCACCGCGCGTGCGCGTCCTGCGCGGTGAAGACGGGCGACGACTGGAAGCACATCCGGGCGCTCGACCCCGCCAGCGCCCCCGGCTGGGTCGAGGAGCTCGAGACGATCATCCGCCTGGGCTTCGACCGGCGCATCGGCGACGCGCCGGTGCTGCCCACCCTGTTCTCGCCGCTCTCGCTCGCGCGCAAGCTGTCGGGCGACCGCCTCGCGCAGGACCTCCGCGAGCGGCCGGACGCCGTCACCGGCGCGCTGGAGGGCATCACCGAGACGCTGATCCGCTTCGCCGACCTGGCCCTGCGCGAGGGCGTCTCCGGCATCTTCTACTCCATCCAGACGGCGAGCCGCAGCGTGCTCGGCGAGGAGCAGTACGCGGAGTTCGGCGAGCCCTACGACCGCCGCGTCCTGGAGGCCGTCCATCCGCGCTCGTTCCTGACCGTGATTCACTGCCACGGCGACGCGCTGATGTTCGAGCGGCTCGCCCGTCTCCCGGGTCACGTCTGGAACTGGGACGACCGCGCGGCCGGCCCGCTCCTGGCGGAGGGCCGCGCCCGCGTGCCCGGCGCGGTCTGCGGCGGTCTCGACCAGCTGCGCACGCTGCGCGGCGGCACGCCGGAGGCGGCGGCCGCGGAGGCGCGCGAGGCGGTGGCGCAGACCGGCGGAACCGGCGTCATCGTCGCGCCGGGCTGCGTGCTGATGGCCGGCACGCCGGACGGCACGGTGGCGGCGGTGGTCAGGGCTCTCGGCGGCCCGCTGAAGCCGATTCCCGGCCTGAAGCCCGAGGGCTAGGCGGCGCGGTCGCGCGGCGCGGGAACCGGCCGCGCGGCGGGGATGGTCAGCGGCACGGCGGCACCCAGCCGGCCCTCACGCCACCGGTCGATCCAGGCGGTGAGCCCCGCCACCACCGCCGTGAACACGCAGGCGCCGAGCACGAACTCGAAGCTCATACCGCGAGGCCGCATCAAGTTCCGTGCCGACCACGAGGCCGTCACTTGGCGACGTTGAACCGGAAGTGGCACACCTCGCCGTCCCGCACGATGTAGTCCTTGCCCTCGAGCCGGAGCTGGCCACGGGCGCGCAGGTCCGCGAAGGAGCCGTTCACGGCCACGAGCTCGTCGTACCCGTTCACCTCGGCCCGGATGAATCCCCGGGCGATGTCGGAGTGGACCACCCCGGCCGCGTCCTGGGCGCGCGTGCCCTCCGGAATCGGCCACGCGCGCACCTCGTCCTCGCCGCAGGTGAAGAAGGAGACGAGGCCGAGCAGGGCATAGCACTCGCGCAGCACGCGGCGGATGGCGGGCTCGGCGAGCCCCAGGTCGCCGAGGAACGCCTGCTGCTCCTCGCCCTCCAGGCGAGCGATCTCCGTCTCGATCACCGCCGAGACCCAGCCCACGCGCGTCCGCGCCCGTCCGGCCACCTCCTCGAGCCCGAAGCGCTCCACCACGCGCTCGCCGTCGGCGATGGCCTTCTCGTCGAGGTTGACGATGTGGAAGATGGGCTTCTGCGACAGGAACGTGAAGCCGCGCACTGCCCGCGCGTCCTCGGCGGACAGCGGCACCGCGCGGAGCGGCGTCTCCGCCTCCAGTGCGGCCTTGAGCCGGGTCAGGATCTCGCGCTCCTTCACCTCGGCGTCCTTGCGCTGCTTCTTGATGGACGCCTCCAGCCGCTCGAGACGCCGCTCGACGACCTCGAGATCGGCCAGGATCAGCTCCGTCTCGAGGTCGAGGATGTCGCGGCGGGGATCCGGCGCGCCGAGCGCCTCGTCGGCGAACCCGCGCACGACGTGCAGCAGCGCGTCGGCGTTGCGGAACTCCTTGGTGTCCAGCGCCGCCCGCTCGCCCTTGGCGATGCCCGCGAGGTCGACGACCTCGAAGGTCGCATACGTCGTCTTCCGCGGCGTAAACAGGTCGCGCAGGCGATCGACGCGCTCGTCGGGCACGCGGGCGATGCCCGTGTGGAGCTCCGCGCGGCCGCTGTCGTAGCGCGAGGTCGCGAGGGTGGCGCCGGTCAGGAGATTGAACAGCGTCGTCTTGCCGCTCTTGGGAAGCCCGATGAGACCGATCTTCATTCCTCGATTATAGTGGACGCCTTGATCGATCGCCGGAACGTGGACTCCACCGGCGCGCTGCTCGCGCTGCTCACGTCCGTCTTCTGGGGCGCCAACACCGTCGCCATCAAGGTCGGGCTCGCCGACGCGCCGCCCCTGCGGCTGGCGTGGATGCGCTTCGTCGTCGGCGGCGTGGCCATCGCCGTCTGGGCCTGGTCCACGGGGCGTCTCGCCGGCTTCCGGATCGCCCCCCACGAGTGGCGGCCGATGATCGTGCTGGCGCTCATCTTCACGGCGCAGATCGGGACCATGAACATCGGCACCTCGCTCACCAGCGCCGCCCACGCGAGCATCCTGCTGAACCTCTACTCCGTGCACACCGTGGTGCTGTCGCACTTCCTGATTCCCGGCGACCGGCTGACCGTCCGGAAAATCGTCGGGGTGCTCATCGCCTACGCCGGGATCGTCGTGCTGTTCGCGGGCCAGACCGGCGGCGCCGCCTCGCTGCTGGGCGACGCGATCGTGTTCGTGAGCGCATTCTTGCTCGCCGAGCGGCTCGTCTACCTCGCCCGCGCGGTGCAGAGCCTCGACCCCGTGAAGCTGCTGCTGTCGCAGGCGGCGATCGGGTCCGTGCTGTTCATGCTGGGCTCCGCCCTCACCGAGCCGATGCCGACCGCGTGGACCGTCCGGCTGGGGGTGTCGGTGGCGTACCAGGGCATCCTCATCGCGGGCTTCAACTTCGTCGTTAGCATGTGGCTGCTGCAGCGGTACCGCCCGAGCAGCCTCGTCCCGTTCTTTCTCACGCAGCCGCTCTTCGGCGTCCTCGCCGCGGCCGTCGTCGCTGGCGATCCCCTCACCTGGGAGCTCCTGCTCGCCTGTATCGCGGTCGGGATCGGCATGGGCCTGACCACGCGCTGACAACGGCGCCCGGTATAATCCCGGCATGCCGAGCCGGCCGGCCCGCACCCTGGAGGCGGTCCCGAATCCGCACCCGGACCGTGACTACGAGGTGGCCATGGCCATCCCCGAGTTCACGTGCCTGTGCCCGATCACGGGACAGCC
>DASUPA010000409.1:0-12830 GCA_036276335.1 Candidatus Methylomirabilota bacterium
GTGTCGCTCCGCGCCGTGGCCGAGCGGGTGCGCCGGGCCCCGGACCTCGAGGGCGTCCGTGTGGCGGCCGGCGAGTGGCCCGACGTGCAGGGCGACGCGCCGCTGCTCGAGCTCGCCCTGGGACACCTGCTCCGCAACGCCGGCGAGGCCACGGCGCCGGGGGCGCCGTCGCCGGAGGTGTCGGCCGCGCGCGCCGACGGCGACGTCGTCGTCGCCGTGCGCGACTGGGGCGGCGGGCTGCCGACGTCGAATCCGAAGCTGCTGGTGCGACTGCTGCACTCGAAGAAGGCCGGCCATCGCGGCGTCGGCCTCGTCACGGTCGAGCGCGTGGCGCGCCTGCACGGCGGCACGCTGGCGTTCGAGGTGCTGAGCGATGGCGCCCGCGTGACCCTGCGGCTGCCCGCGGCAAGCTAGCGGCTCAGGACGCCAGGCGGACCAGGTCGGAGTGGCGGCCGTGCGCCATGACGTCGGGGACGGGCAGCACGGCGACGTTGTCGCCGCGCTCCAGCAGCTCGCGCGAGAGGCTGGCGTAGGGCATGCACTCGTACACCGCCTCGCACAGCAGGCCGGTCTCCGGGGCCTCGGCGACGGCCTCCAGCGGCTCGAGCGTCTCGAGCACCTCCGGCACCCAGCGGCGGCCCATGGCGACGAGCGTCCGCGCGCGCGCCACGATGGCGGCGGTGCTGAGGAGACCCGGCGCGGCCGAGCGGTGCACGGGCTCGTAGACGAAGCGGCGAATGTCCCGCACGGCGAGGTCCTCGAGGCCCTCCACCGGCAGGCCCGGCTCGATCCAGCCGTCGAGCGCGCGGCCCGTGCGCGGGCGGCCGCCGACGAGGACCACCAGATCCGGACGGAGCGCGACCGCGCGCACCGCCTTCTGGACCGACGGAAGCAGGCGTCCGTCCTGGCTTGCCACCTCCTCGGCGCAGAACCCCACCACCACCGCGTGCGGGTCGCGCCGCGCGATCGCCAGCACGGGCAGGAAGAGCTCGGCGGCGCTGCCGCGGTACGAGGGCTGAACGATCTGCGTCATCTCCGGGACGTCGGCCAGCGCCGGGCCGCAGTCGCGCGCGGCCTGTCGGCAGACGACGCCGACGAGCCGGTGGCTCGGCACGAGCCGCGCCGCGCGATCGATCGCTCGCCGCATCTGGGCCGGTCCGCGGCCCAGCGGCCGGCCGGCGAGGACGAGCCCCCAGACGTGCGGCGAGACGCGCGAGGGAAGTGACGCGTCGGGCGCGCCGAGTGGAAACGGTCGAACGTTGACGATCATTGCGGTACCCTCCCTCACGCTGGACGACTCGCGGAGGCTGATTGCAGCCCGTGTGCCACGGCCTCGATGTGCTAACCGCGCGTCGACACGATTGGTCGGTCCAAGCCGGTGTTTGAAAGAACTTCAACGCCGACGCCCGGTGTGTAACCTTTACAGACCGCAAGGAGGCGCCGTGTTCGAGCTCAAGGGGCGAATCGCCATCGTGACGGGCGGCAACGGAGGCATCGGACTCGGCATGGCGCGCGGGCTGGCCGGTGCGGGTGCGGGCGTGGTCGTGGTGGGCCGCAACGCCGAGAAGTCGAAGGCGGCGGTGGAGGAGCTGGGGAAGCTCGGGGCGGAGGCCCTCGCGGTGCAGGCGGACGTGAGCGACGAGGCTGCGGTGGCGCGGCTGGTGCAGGCGACGCTCGACCGGTTCGGCCGGATCGACATCCTGGTCAACAACGCCGGCACGAACCTCCGGAAGCCGCTCCACGAGTACTCGCTGGAGGAGTGGCACCGCGTGATGGACACCAACCTCACGTCCGCGTTCCTCTGCTCGCGCGCCGTCTATCCCGCGATGAAGAAGGCCGGCGGCGGCAAGATCATCAACATCGGCTCCATGATGTCGATCTTCGGCGCGTCGTTCGCGCCGGCGTACGGCGCGAGCAAGGGCGGCATCGTGCAGCTCACGAAGTCGGCGGCGAGCGCGTGGGCCCGGGACAACATCCAGGTCAACGCGGTGCTGCCGGGCTGGATCGACACCGAGCTCACGCAGGGGGCCCGCCGGCAGGTCCCCGGACTCCACGAGAACGTGCTGCACCGGACGCCGGCCGGGCGCTGGGGGACCATCGACGACATGGCCGGCGTCGCGGTGTTCCTCGCCAGCGCCGCCTCGGACTTCGTGACGGGCACCGCGATCCCCGTGGACGGCGGCTACTCGATCCAGGGCTGACGGTGCGCGCCCTCGTCGTCGACGCGATCGCGGCCGAGGGCCTGGCGCGGCTCCGGGACCGCGGCTTCGCGGTGACGGAGCTCATGAAGCCGTCGGCCGAGGAGCTGCGCGCGGCGCTCGCCGACTGCGAGGCGCTGGTGACCCGCTCGTCGCTGGCGGTCACCGCGCAGCTGCTGGACCAGGCGCCCCGGCTCCGGATCGTGGGGCGGGCCGGCGTCGGGGTCGACAACATCGACGTCGACGCGTGCTCGCGCCGCGGCGTCGTCGTGGTGAACGCGCCGTACGGCAACGTCGTCTCGGCGGCCGAGCACACGATGGGCATGCTGCTGTCGCTGGTACGCCGCATCCCCGAGGCGCACCAGCGGCTCAAGCGCCTCGAGTGGGACCGCTCGATCTACGGCGCCGAGATCTACCGGAAGGTGGTGGGCGTCGTGGGCCTGGGCAAGGTGGGCTCGCGCGTGGCCGCCCGGCTGCGCGGGTTCGAGCCCGAGCTGCTCGTGCACGACCCCTACATCCCCGAGGCGCGCGCCCGCGAGCTCGGCGCGCGCCTCGTCGACTTCGAGACGCTCCTGCGCGAGGCCGACGTGATCACCTTCCACGTGCCGCTCACGGCCGAGACGGAGGCGATGGCCGGCGCGCGGGAGCTCGGGCTGACCCGCCGCGGCGTGCGCATCGTGAACTGCGCGCGCGGCGGGATCGTGGTCGAGGCCGACCTGCTGGCGGCCCTCGAGAGCGGCCACGTGGCGGGCGCGGCCATCGACGTCTGGACCGAGGAGCCGCCGACCTCGGCCGTCCTGCGCCGCCTCATCGAGCACCCGCGCGTGGTGGTGACGCCGCATCTCGGAGCCAACTCGTCCGAGGCCCAGGTCAACGTGGCGGTGGACGTGGCCCGGCAGCTGGTGGCGTTCCGCGAGGGCGAGCTGGTCGAGCACGCCGTGAACATTCCCCTCGCCGACGCGGCGACGGTGGGGGAGCTGCGGCCGTTCGTGACGCTCGCGGAGCGGCTCGGCCGGTTCTGCGTCCAGCTCGATCCCGAGCACCTGGAGCGGGTCGAGGTGACGGTGGCCGGCGCCATCGCCGACGGCGACGTGGAGCTCCTCGGCCGCGCGGTCCTGGCAGGGCTGCTCGACCCCGTCACCGCCGGCCCCGTCAATCTCGTGAACGCCCACCTGGTCGCGCGCGAGCGCGGGGTGACGCTGGAGATCGGACGCGGCGACGCCACCGGCGCGTACAAGAGCCTCGTCACCGTGGCCACGCAGACGGCGGGCGGCCGCAAGGTCATCGCCGGCACCGTCTTCGACGGGCAGCCGCGCGTGGTGCAGCTGCGCGACCTGCACATCGAGTTCGCGCCGGAGGGCTACATCCTCGTGCTCTCGTACGAGGACCGGCCGGGCGTGGTGGGCAAGATCGGCTCGATCCTCGGGCGGCAGAACGTCAACATCGCCTCGATGCACGTGGGGCGGCGCACCAAGCGCGGCCGCGCCATCGTCGTGCTGCTGCTGGACGAGGACCTCACGCCCGAGCAGCTCGCCGAGGTGGCGAGGGCGGTGGAGGCGGATTTCGCGCGCCTGATCCGCCTGCACTGACCGAAAATCTTGGTCCGCACGGGGGGCGCTTGCTAGCATCCGTGCCATGACTATCATGCGTTCGCTCCTCGCAGTCGCTCTGGTCACGACGCTGTCCGCGTGCGCGAGCAACCCGCCGCGCCTGTCGCGTAGCTCGCACGAGGACATTCCGGTGCCGAAGGGGCTCTCGTACCGCAGCGGCGACTCGACCGTGATCGAGACGCCGACGGTCACCGCCTCGCGCGAGGTCTATCGCGGCCGGCTGGAGATGGAGAGCCTGGCCCAGGCCACGCGCACGATGCTCGAGGCGAACGGCTGGCGGCACGTCGGCACCAACAAGACCGCGCAGCACGGGGTCAACCAGGTCTACGAGAAGCAGGGCACCGCGCTGCAGGTGCTGATCTGGGAGGATCTCGTCTACACCTACGCGGAGTACACGACCGCGCGCGTTTTGCAGCAGCAGCCCTCGTTCCGCTGAGGGCCGGCTCGGCGGCCGGGAGCGCGGGCCCGGGGCCGGGCCTCGGGCGCTAGGACCCCTGTCGCCAGGCGCCGCCGTCGCGGCCGATGAAGGCGTCGGCTTCGGCGGGACCCCACGAGCCGGCCTCGTAGGTCGGCAGCGCGGCGGGAGTCCGACTCCAGGCGTCGATGACCGGCTGCAGCAGCTCCCACGCGCCCTCGACCCAGTCGCCGCGCGCGTAGAGGGTGGGGTCGCCGTGGATGACGTCGAGCAGCAGGCGCTCGTAGGCCTCCGGCGGCTCTCCACCGAAGACCTCGTTGTACTTGAAATCCAGCGTCACCGGCCCGAGCCTCAGCTCGGGCCCGGGCTCCTTGGCCGCCACCGTGAGCGAGATCCCCTCGTCGGGCTGGATCCGGATCACGAGCACGTCGGCAACGAGCCCGCTGTCGCTGCGGCGGCGGAAGATCATGTGCGGCGTCCGGTGGAACCGGATGACGATCTCGCTCCACCGCTTCGGCAGGCGCTTGCCGGTCCGGAGATAGAACGGCACCCCGGCCCAGCGCCAGTTGTCCACCTGGAGGCGGAGCGCCGCGTACGTCTCGGTCGTGGAGTCGGGCCGCACCCCTTTCTCCTGCCGGTAGCCGGGCACCGCCCTGCCCCCGATGTACCCGCTCGCGTACTGGGCGCGCAGCGCCACCTCGTCGATCTTGGCCGGGTCGATCGGGCGCAGCGCCTGGAGGACCTTGTTCTTCTCGTCCCGCACGGGGGCGGCGTCGAACGTCACCGGCGGCTCCATGGCGATCAGGCACAGGAGCTGGAGCAGGTGGTTCTGGATCATGTCGCGCAGCGCGCCCGCCTCCTCGTAGTAGGAGCCGCGGCCCTCGACGCCGATCGCCTCGGCCACCGTCATCTGGATCTCGGCGACGTGGTTGCGGTTCCACACCGGCTCGAAGATGCCGTTGGCGAAGCGGAACACGAGGATGTTCTGCACCGTCTCCTTGCCGAGGTAGTGATCGATCCGGTAGATCTGCTGCTCGTCGAACACGGACGTCAGCTGCCGGTTGAGCGCGCGGGCGCTCTCGAGGTCGTGGCCGAACGGCTTCTCCACCACGATGCGCGTCCAGCCGTCCGGGGCGCGCGCCAGCCTCGCCTCGCCGAGGTGGCCGACGATGTCGTCGTAGAGGCTGGGCGGCGTCGCGCAGTAGAAGACGCGGTTCGTCGGCCCGCCGCGCGCCCGCTCCAGCTGGTCCAGCCGCTGCGCCAGCCGCGGGTAGAGGGCGGCGCCGTTCGGATCGCCGGCCACGTAGTGGAGGTGGGAGGCGAAGCGCTCCCAGACGGGCGGCGACGGGATCTTCAGCCGGGCGAACTCCACCACCGCCCCGCGCATCTCGCCGCGAAAGACCTCGTCGGTCATCTCCGTGCGGGCGGTCGCGATGATCGTGAAGGGCTCGGGCAGCGTCCGCGCCGCGTAGAGGCTCCACAGCGCGGGGATCAGCTTGCGCCGCGTCAGGTCGCCGGAGGCGCCGAAGATGACGAGCGAGAAGGGCTCATCGGCGAACGGCATGGCCACCGAACTGGTTGCGGAGGGCGGCCAGCAGCCGGTCCGCGAAGGAGTTCGCGCGTCGCGAGCGGAAGCGGGCGAAGAGGGCGGCGGTGATCGTCGGGGCGGGCACGGCCTTCTCGATCGCGTCCTCCACCGTCCAGCGGCCCTCGCCCGAGTCCTCGACCCAGGCCTTGAGCCCGTCCAGCCGGGGATCGGCCGCCAGGGCGTCCGCCGCCAGCTCGAGCAGCCAGGAGCGGACGACGCTGCCGTGGTTCCAGAGCCGGGCGATCGCCGGCAGGTCCAGGCGGTACTCCGACTCCGACATCAGCTCGAACCCCTCGGCGTAGCCCTGCATCAGCGCGTACTCGATGCCGTTGTGGATCATCTTCACGTAGTGGCCGGCGCCGCTGCCGCCGACGTGCAGCCAGCCGTCCGGCGGCGCGAGCGTCGTGAAGATCGGTGCGAGGCGTCTCACGGGCTCGGGCTCGCCGCCGATCATCAGGCAGTAGCCGTTCTGGAGGCCCCAGATGCCGCCGCTGGTGCCCGCGTCGACGTAGTGCACGCCCCGTGCGCTCAGCGCCGCCGCGCGGCGAACGTCGTCCTTCCACCGCGTGTTGCCGCCGTCGACGATCGTGTCGCCGCGCTCGAGCAGGCCGCCGAGCGCCTGCACGGTGGACTCGGTCGGCTCGCCCGCCGGCACCATCACCCAGACCGCCCGCGGCGGGCGCAGGGCCCCCGGCAGGTCCGCGAGCGCGGCGGCAACCTCGGCGCCGTTCGCCCGGGCAAGCGACGCGGCGTCGGGGGAGCGGTCGTAGGCGACGACGTGGTGGCCGTCGCGCACGAGCCGCGTGACCATGTTGCCCCCCATGCGGCCGAGACCGACGAAGCCCAGCTCCATCGGGCGGCTCGCCCCGTCAGCCGCCGGCGGCGCGGGGCAGCAGCGCGGCGGCCCCGCGGTCGAGGAGCCACACGAGCCGGCCGTCGGTCGGGCGCACCATGCCCGCGGGCAGGGTGGCGGCGCCCTCGGCGAGGGCGGCCTTGACGACCTTGGCCTTCACGCTGCCGGACACGAGGAAGATGACGCAGGCGGCCGCGTTCAGGACGGGGAAGGTGAGCGTGAAGCGCTGGGGGATGACCGCCGCCGCCGCATGCACGGCGGCCACGGTGCGAAAGACCTCCTTCAGGACGGGCGACCCCGGAAAGAGGGACGCCGTGTGGCCGTCGATGCCGAGGCCGAGCAGCACCAGGTCGAGCCGCGGCACTTCCCCCCGCCGGATCTTCATCTCCTCGGTAAGCGTGCGCGCGTAGTCCGTCGCGACCGACTCGGGATCGGCCGCCTCGCCCGGGATGCGGAAGATCTGCCGCGGCGGGATCGGGACCTTCGACAGCAGGGCGCGGTAGGCCATGCCGTAATTCGAGTCCGGATGGTCGGGCGGCACCCCGCGCTCGTCGCCGAAGAAGACGTACGTCCGCGCCCACGGCATCAGCTCGGACAGCGGCGGGCGCGCGAGCCGTTCATAGGTGGCCCGCGGGGTGGCGCCGCCGGCGAGCGCGACGCTGAAGCGGCCGCGCTGCGCCACCGCGCTCGTGGCGAGGTCCACGATCGTGCCGGCGGCGGTCTCCGCCAGCTCGTCGTCGTCTTCGAGGATCCGGACTTCGGGCGCGACGTCCATGACCTCGATCATCATACCTTGAGGTCCAGCGCCACCTGCCGTTCGAGTGCGGCCCGGTAGCGCGCGTGCCGCGCGGGATCGGGACGGAACGTCTCGCCGGGCGGCTCGGCCGCCGGGCCGGGCGCCGGGCGCGCGCCGAGGGCATCGAGGGCCAGCAGCGCCGCGCCGCGGCTCGTGGCCTCCGGCTCGTGCGACCAGGCGACGGCGTGGCCCAGGGCGTCGGCGATCATCCGGCTCCAGGCCGGCGAGCGCGTGATGGCCCCGCCGGAGGCGACCACGGCGTGGTCGGCGGCGGCGTGCGGGGCGAGGAGCCGGTAGACGAGGGCGAGGCGGAGCGCGACCGCCTCCAGCGCCGCCTGCGCGATGTCGAGCGCGCTCGTGTCGAGCGACAGGCCCGCGACGACGGCCCGCTTGTCGCCGCGCCAGCCGGGCGCGCGCTCGCCCGCGAGGAACGGCAGCACGGTCAGGCCGTGCGTGTCCGGGGCGCGGGCGGCGAGCGCACGCTCGAGCGCGTCGTCGTCGGGCAGGCGCAGGACGCTCCGCGCCCACGCGAACACGTTGCCGCCCTCGGAGGTGGCGCCGCCGAGGAGGCGCGTCTTCCGGTCGAGGCTGTAGCGCCAGAGGCCCGGCGGCGGCGAGACGGCTTGCCGCGGGACGACGCGCAGCGCGGCGGACGTGCCGACGTTGAGCGCGATGCGATCGGGGGAGACGCACCCGGAGCCGACGTTGCTGGCGGCGCCGTCGCCCACCGCGGGAAACCACGGGATCGCGCGCAGCGCGGGCCAGCGGGCCGCCCACGGCGCGCGCAGGCCGCGCCGCCCGTCGGTGCGGTCGACGAGGGGGAACAGGCGTGGCGGGTCGATCCCGGCCGCGGCCAGCGCCTCGGCGTCCCAGTCGTCCGCGCCGGCGTCGAACAGGCCGGTGCCCGAGGCCATCGACACGCTGGTGCCGGCCTCGCCGAACAGGGACAGCTCCAGGTGCTCGCCGAACGAGCCCCAGCGCGCGACGCGCGGCAGGTCGCCCGCCCGCGCGCGCGCGAGCCAGCGAAGCTTCGCCGGCCAGTACGAGGCGTGCAGGTGACATCCCGTGCGCGCGTGCATCGCGGCCTCGTCGAGGGAGTCGCGCAGGCGCGCGGCGTCGGCCGCCGGGCGCGAATCCGCCCACGTGTACAGGGGCGTCGCGGCGCGGCCGGCCGCGTCGAAGCCGAGGAGCCCGTGCCAGAAGGTCGTCACGCCGACGCCGGCGACCTCGGCGTCCGGCGGGATCCGCGCGGTGACGGCGTCCAGGCAGGCGGCGACGGCCTCGAGCAGCGCGGCCGGCTCGTGCTCGACGCCGCCGTCCGGCGTGACCGACGGCTCGTACGCCACGCGATGGAAGGCCTCGGGCACCGGACGTCCGGACGCGTCGTAGAGACCGGCGCGCGCGGAGGAGGTGCCGACGTCGACGGCGATCACCATGCGGCGCTATTGTAAGATGCCGCCATGGCCACCACCTGGGAGCTCCTGCAGCTGCGCGGCCTGAGCGCGACCGACGAGCGCGCGGAGGAGTTCACGGGGACGCTCGTCATCCACCAGGTGGGCAGCGCCGAGCCCGTCGAGTCCATCACCGTCCGCGTCAAGCGCTCGATGCTGACCGAGCTCCACGACACCGTGGGCCGTCTGCTCGCGCGCTCGAGCGGGCTGAGGCGGCGATAAAGGAGAGGTCATGGCCCAGATCCGCGTGCTGAGTCCCGTCGGCGTCGTGAAGGCGCAGACGGTCGCCGTCCCGCCGTTGCCGCAGAGCTGGAGCGGCCGGACGGTCGGCTTCCTCGACAACACGAAGTCGAACTTCGACCGCCTCGTCACCGATCTCGGTGCGCTGCTGCGCGAGCGGTACGGCGTGGCGGCCGTCGTGCACCGCAAGAAGGCCAACGCCTCGACGCCGGCGCCGGCCGAGCTGATCGACGAGCTCGCCAAGCAGTGCGACGTCGTGTTCGCCGGCTCCGCCGACTGAGGGTCGTGCACGTCGTGGAGTCTCCACGACACCATCGCCGTCGCGAAGCAGGGCACGCCGGCCGGCCTCATCGGCACCACCGCCTTCCAGGGGCTGGCCGTCAGCGAGATGGGCGCCCAGGGCGTCTCCGCGCTTCCGCTGCTCGTCGTCGAGCACCCGCTGGGCGGTGAGCGCCCGGAGGCGATCGCCCGCCGCGCCGCCCAGGCCTTCGAGCAGCTCAACGCCCTGATCGCCGGAGGAACCGAGAAGCGCGGAAGCTCCGCGACCAGAGACCCCGGTTCCGCGACGCGAGGCCCGGCGAGCGGCGCCACGACCATCTCGAGCGGGCCACCCACGTCCCAAGCCGGCCTCACGGCACCCGCTACAACAGTGCCAGCGTCGGGCGCCGAGCCGTACCTCGACCTTCCCGACGACCCGACGGCCGTCTTCGAGGCCTTCACCGCGCGCTCCTGGGCCGACGGGCTGCCGATCATCCCGCCCACCGAGGAGCGCGTCCGCGCGATGCTGGGCGGGCGGGACGGCGGCAGGACGCTCGGCGTCATGCCGCCGCTCTGGCGGCAGGTGACGCTCGACAAGCTCGCCGTCAACGCCGTGATGGCGGGCTGTGAGCCGCGCGCGTTCCCGATCATCGTCGCGGCCGTGGAGGCGATGCTCGATCGTGCGTTCAACCTCTACGGCGTGCAGGCCACGACGCATCCGGTGGCCCCGCTGCTCGTCGTCAACGGTCCGTACGGACGCGAGGTCGGCCTGCACGGCGGCAGCGGCTGCTTCGGACCCGGGTTCCGCGCCAACGCCACGATCGGCCGCGCCATCCGGCTGATCCTCCTCAACGTCGGCGGCGCCTGGCCGGGGCGCTACGACATGGCCACCCAGGGAAGCCCCGCGAAGTACGCGTACTGCATCGCCGAGAACGAGGCGGCCTCGCCCTGGGGGCCGCTGGCGGCCGGCGACACGGTCACCGTGTACGGCGGCGAGCCGCCCCACAACGTGAACGATCACGTGTCCACGACCGCCTCCGGCATTCTCACGTCGGTCTGCGACACCGCGGTGTCGCTGGGCTCGAACGTCGGCTGGTACTTCTCGCAGAGCCAGCTGATGGTCGTGCTGGGGCCCGAGCACGCGAAGACGATCGCCGACGACGGCTTCACGCGCGCCGACGTGCAGCGCTTCGTCTACGAGCACGCGCGGCTGTCGCTCGGCCAGCTGAGGCTCGGCGGCATGTGGGGGATGCACGACTGGCCCCGCTGGATGACGGCGGTGACGGATCCGGCCACGCTCCTGCCGCAGGTGCCCTCGCCCGAGGACGTCTTCGTCGTGGTGGCCGGCGGCTCGGGCAAGCACTCGTCCGTCGTGCCGAACTGCACCTTCAGCCGCGCCGTGAGCCGGCCGATCGCGCGCGGGTGAGCTGAGCGTCAGGCGGCCGTGGCGCGCGAGGGAAGCGCCAGCAGCCCGAACGCGCCGAGCAGGAGGGCGCCGCCGGCCCAGCCGGCGGCGCCGAGCGCCTCGCCGAAGACCAGGACGCCGAGCAGCGTCGCCGTGAGCGGCTCCAGCAGCGCCGCCACGCCCGCCGCCGCCGCCGGCACGTGGCGCAGTCCGATCGTGTACAGGGCGTACGCGCCCGCGGTGGTGACGACCCCGAGATAGAGCAGCCACGGCCAGCCGAGCATGATCTGAGCTGCGGCGCCCTCGCGCAGCAGCGCGGGCGCCATGACCACGGCGGCCGTCGCGAAGGTCCACGCCGTCACCGGCAGCGGCGCCATGCGCGCCACGGCGGCCTTCGCCGCCACGACGTAGAGCGCGTAGGCGAGGCCCGCCGCCAGCGCGAGCCCGACGCCCGCCGCGAAGTGTGGCGGCGCGCTGCCGGCGGCGCGCGGGCCCGCGATCAGGAGGGCGGTGCCGCCGACCCCGAGCGCGACCGAGAGGGCCAGCCGGCGCGACGGCCGCTCGCCGAGCAGCACCGCGGCCAGGGCCGCGATCAGGATGGGCGCCGAGCAGATGGCGACGAGCGCCGCGACTGCGATGCCGCTCCGCGTGACGGCGGTGAAGTAGGCGGCCTGGAACCCGGCGTTGAAGACGCCGGCCGCAACGCAGCGCCAGCGGTCGCCGCGCGCGGCGCCGCGCTCGGCCGCGAGCGCGCGGGCGGCGGCCATCAGCAGCACGGCGGCCACGAGCATGCGTACGGCGCCGATGACGAGCGGCGTGGCGCCGGCGCGCGCGACCAGCACGGTCGTCACGGCGCCCGTGGTGCCCCACGAGACGGCGGCGAGCGCGATGAGAGCGAGGCCGCGGAGGACGTCGGGACTTGACGGAGCCGACACGGCCCCCGATCATACCCGCCCATGAACGACGCGACGCTCGGCTTCATCGGCACCGGGACCATGGGCCTTCCCATGGTCGGCAACCTCCTGAAGAAGGGCTTCGCCGTGGTCGCCTACGACGCCGTGCCGGCCGCGCTGGACGGCGCGGTGAAGCTCGGCGCCCGCGCGGCGGCCTCGTCCGCCGACGTCGCCCGGCGGAGCGAGGTGGTGGTGACGATGCTGCCGTCGTCCTCGCACGTCGAGGCCGTCTACCTCGGCCCGGGCGGCGTCCGCGAGGCGATCGACTCCGGCCGCCTCTGCATCGACATGTCGACCATCGACCCGGCCGTCTCCCGGCGCGTGGCGGCCGCGCTCGCCGAGCGCGGCGTCCGCTTCATCGACGCCCCCGTGTCGGGCGGCGTCCCGCGCGCGACGGACGGGACGCTGGCCATCATGATCGGCGGCGAGAAGAAGGACGTGGACGACGCGCGGCCGGTGCTGGCCGCGATGGGCGCCAACCTGATCCACGTCGGCGACGTCGGCAGCGGCGAGGTCGCGAAGCTCTGCAACAATCTCATCGCGGGCGTGGCCGCGGTCGCGGTGAGCGAGGCGTTCCGCATCGCCGAGGGTTTCGGGGTGGGCGCGAAGGTGCTGACGGACGTGATCTCGAAGTCGTCGGGGAACACGTGGGTCATGGAGCACATGCACCCGGTCGCCGGCATCGTGCCGCGCTCGGCGTCGACCAACGACTACGCGCCGGGCTTCATGACCGACCTGATGGCCAAGGACCTCGGTCTCGCCGTCAACGCCGCCCGCGAGCTCCGCATCCCCGTCGCCGTCGCACCCGCCGCCCAGCAGGTGCTCCGCCTCGCGTCCTCCCACGGCCTCGGCCGCCGCGACTTCACGTCCATCTACCTCTTCCTCAAGCCCTCGAGCACCCAGGCCCCCGTCTAGCTCGCGTGGCGTCGGCGGAGGCGCGGGGCGCGGGGGCCGGGGGTAGCTCGTGAGGGCACGCAAATCGACGATGGTGTTGCGCCTGTCAACGTAGCAACGATTCTGAGCCGGACCCGACGCGTTACCCTAAAGCACGGCCCTCACGAGC